>NZ_JBXWSB010000015.1:0-60100 GCF_059613205.1 Ruegeria sp. BHSB064 | reverse complement strand
ATCGCCCCAAGATTTCCTGAAAGCCTCAAGAACCGGGAACAGCCATTCGAAACAGGCGTGGCATTCAATGGCGATATGCATCCGCCCGGTGCGCCCATCCCGCAGCGAAGAAAATTCATGCTGAGCGGCCTCGACCTGTGGCAGGATCTGTTCCGCCAATCGCAGCAAACGCAACCCGGCAGCCGACAGTTTCATGGGCTTGGATCGACGCAGAAAAAGCTCGACCCCGGCCTGATCCTCCAACCCCTTGATCTGATGGCTTAATGCAGACTGAGTGATGTTCAACTGGTCTGCTGCACGCGCCAGCCCACCGCATTCATGGATCGCTTTGATGGTACGCAGGTGCCGGAATTCAATATGCATTTCGAACAGCATTCATGTTGTTGTTGAATAATATGAGTTTGTCTCACATTGTCTGCCATGGCACAAGAGGCTCAGATGATCCAGCGAGGCCGTTATGTCCAAACCTGAAATTTCCTTTGAGTTCTTTCCGCCCAAAACCCTGGAAGCCTCATTCCGTCTTTGGGACACGGTTCAGACTTTGGCCCCCCTGGACCCTCGCTTTGTGTCCGTTACCTACGGCGCGGGTGGCACAACGCGCGAGCTGACGCGTGACGCGGTTTCGACACTTCATAAATCGTCAGGCCTGAACGTGGCCGCGCACCTGACCTGTGTCGATGCTTCGCGACAGGAAACGCTGGAAATCGCCGACGCCTTCGCGCGCGCCGGCGTGCAGGACATCGTGGCCCTGCGCGGCGACCCGCCAAAGGGTCAGGACAAGTTCGTGCCACATCCCAAGGGGTTCGTCAGCTCGGTCGAGCTGATTGAAGCGCTGGCCGAAACCGAGATGTTCAGCATTCGCGTCGGCGCCTATCCTGACAAACACCCCGAAGCGGCCGATATGGCTGCGGATGTGAATTGGCTGAAGGCCAAGTTGGACGCGGGTGCGGACGAGGCTTTGACGCAGTTCTTCTTTGAGGCTGAAACTTTCTTCCGGTTCCGCGACGCCTGCGCCAAAGCTGGCATCGACAAGCCGATTGTGCCCGGCATTCTGCCGATCGAGAACTGGGCTGGTGCCCGCAATTTCGCCAAGCGCTGCGGCACACATATTCCAGTCTGGGTTGAACAGGCTTTCGAAAAGGCAGTGCGCGATGGGCGCGAGGATCTGCTGGCAACCGCGATCTGCACCGAGCTTTGTTCTGACCTGATCGAAGGTGGCGTGGACAAGCTGCATTTCTATACACTGAACCGTCCGGAACTGACCCGCGATGTATGCTTTGCGCTTGGCATCACGCCGCGCGTTGAACTGGAAAACGTCGCCTAAGACGGAAAAATTCAACGATTCGCCCGGGTTACACATACCTCGGGCGACTTTCGTTCCATTTTGTGTGAACTGTTTCACACTCATATTCGCAAATTTGCAGTTTCACAGGACAATTGAATCGCACGATCGCGATTGTTGTCTGCACCCTCGCAAATCCACCCCGTAATTTGACAAAACTATGACCTTGGCGACACTGGAGGCGTGTAGTTTGTAACGAGTGTTTTTGAGTATGGAACCTGTAGATAAAGTGCGGGCGCGCACTGATGCCCTTGCAGATTTGGGATTGCCCCCATCTGCCAGTTCCAATGAAATCAGAGAGGCGTGGCGACAGATCGCCTTTCATTCGCATCCCGATCACAGGGATGGGGATAGCTCCGGGTTTTCACGCGCCAAGGCCGCCTATGATTTCCTGCGCAACGAAGGATTCGCGAAAAAAGGCGGTGGTAAAGCTGGCCAGGCTCAACCGCGTCGGCCGCGTTTGAAAAAGCGGATCATTGAGTTGCCGCAGGAGGATATCGCCGCCTGCAAGGCAATGCTGAGCCCTGAGCAAGTCTTGTCACATAAGCACAACGCAGATGGGTTTGACGTGCCCGAAGCGTGCGTTTCGGACCATGTTCCAGATGCAGTCGGCTGTTACGGACGGCACTTGACCTATTTCGTCACCACACCCGTGCATCACGGTGCAAATCGTGTGGCCCTGCCAACGACAGTCCTGAGCGGCGCGCGGCATACCGAGGCAGAGATTCTGAGCTTTCAGTCCAAGGACACCGGTGCTGGAGAGGTGGTGATCCCGGACACGATCTGCGAACGCAAATTTCCAGGCGCCAAAAGCGTGAAGATCCGGTTTGATGCCGATCAGGATATCCGAGATCAATTCTGGCTGGCGGGCTGAATGCAAAAAAGCCCGGCCAGAGCGACCGGGCTTTGAATTTTTCTCCCCAAGGCGTCAGATCAGTTTGTGACCGGGCCTTCCGAGGTGAATTTCGGGATCACACTTGTGGATGCGTCCGAGGATTCGATGCCTGGCCAGTTGCCTTCAGCAATATTGATGTTGCCGGGCACATCTTCTTCCCAAAAGCCAACAACGACGTCGGTGATGTTCAGGTACAGCTTGTCATCGACAATGCGCCACAAGTTGGGGTTGGCCGGAACCTTTCCGCCTTTTGACACGCCATAAGCGCAGTGGCCATCATATTGCGGGGCATAGAAGGCCGGGTTTTCCAGGAATTTGTCGCGGTTTTCTTCGGTCGCAAAAGCCCAGGTTGCACCGTTATATTCTGCAGTAATGTCGGCTTTTCCGCGCACGGCTTCGGGCTGCGACTGGCCAACCGGCACCTGATCCAGGCTGCGATATGCAACCACGTCATAACCCGAGACAGCAAAGCCGGTGCCATCAACATATTGAGGTCCGGCAAATGCCGGAACCGCCAGTGCCATGGCTGCAGCGAAAGTCAATGCAAAGCGTTTCATGTGGTCTATCCTTTTCGGGTCAACTGTGTCCGTGATGCCGTTGTGGCGGGTCTGACAAGACAATATGCGATTCCCGTTCAGTTCGTAGTCCCCCTAACGCCGCTGTGACCCGACACGAGAAAACGTGAGAGTTTGGACGGCGATTGTTACAGAATAAGCCAACTGCAGCGGGTTGGACTCGGCGGTTTGCAATATTAGCTTTAAGACAGCCCTGACAACGGCAAGAAAGGCAAGAGATGAGCGACCAATCCCCCTACACCCCCCCAGCGGTCTGGACCTGGGACAGCAAAAGCGGCGGTCAGTTCGCCAACATCAACCGGCCGATTGCCGGTGCGACCCACGACAAAGACCTGCCGGTCGGACGCCACCCGCTGCAACTTTACTCGCTGGCCACACCCAACGGCGTCAAAGTCACGGTCATGCTGGAGGAACTGTTGGCGCTGGGTCACGAAGGCGCTGAATACAATGCCTGGCTGGTCAATATCGGCGAGGGCGATCAGTTCAGCTCGGGTTTTGTCGGAGCCAACCCGAATTCGAAAATTCCGGCCCTTTGGGACCGGTCCGGGGATACACCCACGCGCGTGTTCGAAAGCGCTTCGATCCTGTTTCATCTGGCTGAAAAGTTCGGCGCGTTCCTGCCCGCATCAGGACCCGAGCGCACCGAGGTTATGAACTGGGTGTTCTGGCAAATGGGCAGCGCGCCGTATCTGGGCGGCGGGTTCGGCCATTTCTACGCCTACGCGCCCGAGAAATGGGAATACCCGATCAACCGCTTTGCGATGGAGACCAAGCGCCAGTTGGACGTTCTGGATCGGGAATTGGCGAACAAGACCTATATCGCAGGCGAAGAATACACGATCGCCGACATGGCGATCTGGCCATGGTACGGCCAACTGGTACTGGGCCGTCTTTACAGCGCTGCCGAGTTCCTGGACGTTGAATCATACAAAAACGTCATGCGGTGGGCCAAAGAAATTGACGCGCGTCCGGCGGTTCAGCGCGGTCGCATGGTCAACCGCGCCTTTGGCGAGCCGCATACACAGCTGCACGAGCGCCACGACGCCAGCGATTTCGAGACCCGCACGCAGGACAAATTGGAACCAGCGGCGGAATAACTAAACGCGTTTATGCAACAACACGCGGTGCGGTTTGTGCCGCGTGTATGCGTTGAGACGCCTACTTCAGAATTGGCGGATTGTCCGGGTTACTGCCGGGGGCCTCTCTTACCTGCTCGACGCTTTTGGGCACTGGAAGATCAAACCGAAGTCCGACTTTGGCCAACAACGCAGCAGCAGGCTCACTGGCTGTGAAAAAACCGACATCCATCGCGCCCGCCTCGATCCCGGAAAAGGTCAACGCCTCGGACGCGGCCTTGGCCAGCGCGGGCTCAGCCCCTTCAACCACATCGACAAAACCCAACAAATGCCCCTGCGCGCCAGATTCTGACTTGGTGGCAACCAAATAGGCTGCGCGCGCCAACCCGCCTGCGGTTGCCAGTTTGGCATCCAGCGCCGTCAGCAAATTATCGGGCAAGCCAGATGGCGGCAGGAATTCAGCCAGTTTTTCCTCAACCTCTTTTGGACTGTGTTGCAGCGTTTCGGCCAGCCAACCCAGCGCCTCTGCCGGAACCAGCATCGAAGATGGCGCAGTTTCCAGGTTCAGGCCCAGCCCGATCGCCTGCCCTGCCAGCATCCCTGAAAGCACCCGTCCCGAAAGCGCCACGTAAGGTACAGGGCGACCTGCGAATTGTGCCAGCCGTTCTTCGCGGTCAAATACCAGAACAAAGCGCCCATCCGCCACGTCGAACAATTCGGGCGAGATATTCTCGTCCCGCGCTTCCTCGGTCAGCATCAGGAAGAGTTCGCTGTCGGCAAGCCGCTCAAAAAAACGCAGCCGGGCGGCATTATTTTGCGGATCCGCCTGCATTGCGGCATGTGCAGCGTCCAACGCCGTGGTTTCAGTCATTCAACACCTCTCGGACCCGCGCGCGCAATACCGGTAAAAGCTCGGCCTCGAACCACGGGTTTTTCTTCAACCATGCCGTATTGCGCCAGGACGGATGTGGCAAGGCAAAGACCCGCGGCGCATGGTCCTGCCAGCTTTGCACGGTGCTTGTGACCGAACCGCGTGCGCCAAGGTGGTACTTGTGCGCATGCCCCCCGACCAGGACGGTCAACGGCACCTGGCCCAAAATGCTCATCACCCGATCATGCCAGGTGTTTCGGCACAGGGCGGGCGGCGGAAGGTCGGCGTTGCGGGCATCGTAACCGGGAAAGCAGAACGCCATGGGTACAATCGACACGCGGTCGCGATCATAAAAGACCGTCTCATCTATCCCCAACCACTGCCGAAGCCTGTCACCCGACGGGTCTGTGAACGGCCGCCCCGACTCGTGCACGCGTGCACCCGGCGCCTGCCCTGCGATCAGAATTGGCGTGCCAGACCGAAACCAAACAACAGGGCGTGGTTCATGCGCCGTTGCTGTCTGTGCAAACCTGTCTGCGCACAGGCGACAGGCCCGAATTTCGTCGGCTAAGCTGTCCATCGGATGTCAAAACCTCTTTTGGCCCACGCGTCACGATGGGGAACATAAGGCCCGCCGGACACACCGCCAATCAGGTTGTCACAGGTTTTACCGCAACGCATTGATCATTTGTTTCATAATTCGACATAATGTAGCCAACATGGAACGGTAAAAATAACCTTCTCCGGCCGCCTCAAAGAACGGCAACACAACGGAACACGAGCAGCAGGCCCCGAATGTTAGAGTTCGACAATGTCAGCAAGTCCTTCTGGACCGGAACCCGCCGCAAGGTGATTCTGGATCAGGTCTCGTTCCGGGTCGAGCTGGGCACGTCACTGGGGGTTCTGGCCCCGAACGGCACTGGAAAAACCACGCTAATCAATATGATGGCTGGTTTGGAAAAACCAGACGAGGGCGTGATCCGACGCGAATGCCGCGTCTCTTTCCCCATGGGGTTCACGGGTGGTGTGTCGGGAAAATTGTCAGCGCTTGAGAATGCGCGATACATCGCCAAAATCTATGGCATGGACCCGGATTATATCGAAGCCTATTGCAAGTGGCTGTGTGGTCTGGGTGAATACTTCGATCAACCGCTGGCGACCTATTCCTCGGGGATGCGTTCCCGGTTCACCTTCGCTTTGATGCTGGCGCTGGATTTCGACATGTATCTGATCGACGAAGGGATGCCCGCAACAACGGATGTCGAGTTCAATGAAAAAGCCGGCTCAATCCTGAAAGAAAGACTGCGCACCACAACTCTGGTCATCGTATCGCACAGCCCGTCCGTGTTAGAGAAATTTGCCCAACAAGCCGCCGTCCTCTTGGACGGGCAATTGTACATGTTTGAATCCTTGGAAGAGGCTAAGCAGTTATATGACTACGAATCCCAAGGTTAGAAAGTACAACTGGCGCCGCAACCAGCAGATCGACGGTTCCGCCCAAGCGCGCGCTGACGCAATTTCGCGCATTCGTAACGCAACGCAAGGCCAACCCGCTGCGGATGAGGCGCAGCCGGGAACGCAGTTGGACGATATCAAACGCGAAGGTTTGACGGGACGCCAGTTGCGTATCGCACGACGGTTGGCGCAGAAACATGGGCTGGCTGCGACCTCGGATTATGATGCGGTGCGTTTGTTGCGTCAAAAGGGCATCGACTCGTTCCAGCGCACCAATCTTCTGGATCTTGCTGCGGCCAGACCCTCGACCCAAAACGAAGAGAACAACACCAAGGACAAGGTCAGTATCAAGCTGCCGCAGGCTGTGGGTGCGAAACAACCCAATTTACCGGGACCCGAGCTGAGCCCCGCTGAACGACGCAACCTTGAGATTGGCGAAATCCAGAAAGACATTGCGCGCAGACGCAAACGCAAACTGTTTGCTTTGTTTGCGCGGCTGGCCGCGTTTGTTTTTCTGCCGACCTTTGTCGTGGGTTTCTATTTCTACCGCATCGCCACCCCGATGTATGCAAGCGATTCAGAGTTTTTGATCCTGCAGGCAGACGGTGGACCGGGCAGTGTTGGTGGTTTGCTGGCGGGAACCCAGTTTGCCACAACGCAGGACTCGATCTCCGTGCAGTCCTTTCTCGAATCGAAAGAGGCGCTGCTGTTGCTGGATCAGGATGCAGGGTTTTCGGATGTCTTCAAACAGGACTGGATCGACCCGGTTCAGAGGCTGGCCGCCGACGCGTCACTTGAGGACGCTTACAAACTGTTCAAACGCATGATCACCATCGGCTACGATCCAACCGAAGGTGTCATTCGGATGGAGGTCGCGGCCCCGGATCCACAGACCTCGACCGAATTCTCGGAACGTCTGATCTCGTACGCCGAAAACCGGGTGAACGCGCTTTCCGGTAAAAAACGCGAAGACCAGATGCGTGATGCGATTGAAAGCTTTGAGGCGGCGCAAGAGGCGCGCAAACAGGCGCAGGAAGAGCTGATTGAACTTCAGTTGCAGGGCGCTGTGCTGGATCCGGAAAACGTAATCGCAAGCCTGCGAAGTCGCATCAATGAAATCGAGATATTGGTTCAGGACAAAGAGCTTGAGCTTGCGGCTTTGCTGGACAACCTGCGCCCGAACAAAGCCAAAGTAGATGGCGTTCAGGCTGATATCGCCCGGCTGGAAAAGGTGTTGGAAGAGTTGAATGCCCAAATGCAGGACGCCTCTGCCGGCGAAAATTCGCTGGCCCGGCTAAGCGTGCGCATACAGATCGCCCAGGCTGATCTGGCGGCCCGTGACATGATGCTGCAAACAGCAATGCAGCAAATGGAAACGACCCGGTCCGAGGCCAATCGGCAGGTTCGGTATCTGACTGTTTCGGTGAACCCTATTCCCAGTCAGGAACCCAGCTATCCGCGCAAGTTTGAAAATACGATTTTGGCATTCCTGTTATTTGCTGGTATCTACCTGATGATCTCGCTTACTGCGTCGGTCCTTCGTGAACAGGTATCCTCATAAGACCCATGAAACATGTAAAAATCTCCGACCTGACGGTCGGCAACGACCTTCCGCTGACTGTCATCGCTGGCCCCTGCCAGCTGGAAACAGCAGACCATGCGCAAATGATTGCGGGCAAGATGAAAGAAGCCTGCGACGCAGCCGGTGCGCAATATGTGTTCAAGGCGTCTTATGACAAAGCGAACCGGACATCGCTGTCGGGCAAGCGTGGCATGGGAATCGATGCGGGCCTGCAGGTTCTGGATGACATTCGCAAAACGATGGGCATCCCGGTCCTGACCGATGTCCATACCGAGGCACAATGCGCCCTCGCAGCCGAAGCTGTGGATGTTCTGCAAATCCCTGCCTTTCTGTGCCGACAGACAGACATGCTGCTGGCCGCTGGCAATACCGGCAAGGCCGTCAACGTCAAGAAAGGTCAATTCCTGGCCCCTTGGGAGATGACGAATATCGTCGACAAGGTTGAAAGCACGGGAAACCAGAACATCCTGCTGACCGAACGTGGCACATCTTTTGGATACAACACTTTGGTCGCTGACATGCGCGGCCTGCCCCAAATGGCAAAAACCGGCTATCCGGTTGTTATGGATGCGACCCATTCAGTCCAACAACCCGGTGGCAAAGGTGGTTCGTCCGGCGGACAGCGCGAGTTCGCGCCCGTGATGGCCCGGGCGGCTGTTTCATTGGGAATTGGCGCAGTTTTTATTGAAACGCATCAAG
The DNA here is from genome assembly GCF_059613205.1 of Ruegeria sp. BHSB064. NCBI lineage: Bacteria > Pseudomonadati > Pseudomonadota > Alphaproteobacteria > Rhodobacterales > Roseobacteraceae > Ruegeria > Ruegeria sp. BHSB064. The sequence goes on along the minus strand of NZ_JBXWSB010000015.1, from coordinate 51,605 downwards.
AACCTGACACAGCGCCTTCTGACGGCCCGAACATGATCCCACTGGACCAAATGCCCCAACTTGTTGACACATTGATGCGTTTTGATGCGCTGGCCAAAGCGAATCCTATTCAGATTTAACGATTGAGACCTGTTATGACCAAACCCCTCCCCGAGGTGACCCCCAACACCTGGAGCTTTCTACGCGACGCGATGATCAAACCCACCGGGTTTCGCGAGTATGACGCGCGCTGGAAATACCCAGAAGAGATCAACCTGCCCGGCATGACCGCGCTTGGACTGGGTCTGGGCACCCAGATGCGCAGGCGCGGGATTGAGCCCATGATTGCCGTCGGCAACGACTATCGCGACTATTCGCTGGCAATCAAAAACGCGTTGATCCTTGGTCTGATGCAGGCCGGAATCCGCGTGAAAGATATTGGCCCCGCGCTAAGCCCGATGGCTTATTTCGCGCAGTTTCATCTGGATGTGCCCGCCGTTGCAATGGTCACGGCCAGCCACAATCCCAACGGTTGGACCGGCGTGAAAATGGGCTTTGAGCGCCCACTGACCCACGGCCCGGACGAGATGTCAGAGTTGCGTGACATCGTGCTGAACGGTGAAGGTCAACGGCACGACGGCGGATCATACGAATTCGTCGAAGGCGTGAAGGAAGCTTACATCGATGACCTCGTCGGTGATTTCAAAATGTCCCGCCCGTTGAAAGTGGTCTGTGCCACTGGCAACGGCACCGCTTCGGCCTTTGCGCCCGAGATTTTCGAGCGGATCGGGGTTGAAGTCGTGCCCAGCCACAACCGGCTGGATTATACCTTCCCCAACTACAATCCGAACCCCGAAGCGATGGAGATGTTGCATGACATGGCCGCTACGGTGAAATCCAGTGGCGCTGATCTGGCGCTTGGATTTGACGGGGACGGAGACCGCTGCGGCGTGGTCGATGACGAAGGCGAAGAGATTTTCGCCGACAAGGTGGGTGTGATCATGGCCCGCGATCTGGCCAAGCTGTATCCCGGATCAACTTTTGTCGCGGACGTAAAATCCACCGGCTTGTTTGCCAGCGATCCTGAATTGCAGGCGCTGGATGTCAAAGCGGATTACTGGAAGACCGGCCATAGCCACATGAAACGGCGCGTCAAGGAAATTGGCGCTTTGGCCGGGTTCGAAAAATCCGGACACTACTTCCTGGCCGAACCTGTCGGGCGCGGCTATGACTGCGGTATGCGCGTGGCGGTCGAGATCTGCAAACTGATGGACCGCAACCCGGACCAAAGCATGTCGGACCTGCGCAAGGCGCTGCCCAAAACCTGGTCCACACCCACAATGTCACCCTATGCCGCGGATACCGAGAAATACGATATCCTTCAGCGTTTGGTCGACAAGCTGGTCGCCAAAGGTGAGGCTGGCGAAACCTTTGCGGGCCGTCCGATCAAAGAGGTTGTCACCGTCAACGGCGCGCGTGTCATTCTGGACAACGGCAGTTGGGGGCTGGTTCGGGCTTCGTCCAACACCCCGAATTTGGTCGTCGTCTGCGAAAGCAGCGAAAGCGAGGCTGAGATGCGCGCGATCTTTGCCGATATCGACGCTGTGATCCGCACGGAGCCCGGTGTTGGCGACTACGACCAGACCATCTGACCGTAAAGGCTTGGGGCGTATCTTCGCCCCAAGCGCCGCGCTCAGTTGCCGCCGAACAGCTTGAGCAGACCTTTTTTTGCCTCGTCTTCCAGCTTTTTCTTCAGCGCGTCTTCGATTTGGTCGCTGTCAGTGATCGTCGTATCCAACTCGTTTCCGACCTTCTCAAAAACCTTTTGCTTGGCGTCGTCTTCCAGCTCCTTGACCTTCACGTCGGCCGCTGCCTCGATGACTTTGGTCAGATCCGGTTTGATTGACGGATTGCTCCACGGACCGACGATGCGCACCGGAACCGATATGCCCTCACCAGAGTTGGCCCGCAGCGCCACGGGTGTGAAAAGATAGTCAATATCGCGCGCGCCTAGCCCTACGGTTCCCGTGCCATCCGCACGGAAGTTTTCCAGCGACATGAGCAGATCATTGTTGGTCAGCACGCCCTGATCCATCGTGAAGCTGCCCGTCAGGCTGTTGAATACGGTCGTTCCACCCGATCCGGTCCCCCGACCCATCAGACGGTCCAGATCGAAACCGGAAATCACTCCTGACCCGACATCCAGATTTCCCTTGCCGCTGAGCGAGCGCATGATCTGATCCTCTGTCTGGCCAACGCCCAGAAACTCCAGACTGCCCGCAGCAGTGCCCGACAAACGTTCAACGTCAGCCAGCGTGGTCAACGCCTGTTTCAGATCGATCCCGCTGGCCGAGATTTTGCCGCCGACAGACAGGCCATTGCGATTGTTGGCGACCACCTGCCCGTTCAACTGACCTGCAAACAATGTGGCCGGATGCATTTCCAGCACCGCCCGAGAGCGATCCAGAGACAGGGTCAGATCACTTTTGCCAAATTCCATTCCCGGCACAGCGATTGAGTTCGCCGTCAGGCGGATTTTACCATTCGCCAGCGCCAGAGCAGAGGCATCAATTGGTTCTTGCGACCACCCGTCCACTGCAGAGGTACTTGGCTGAGAGGCACCGCTCGGTGCTGATGCCGTTTCAGAGATCCGCGAGAGATCCAGATCACCCGCATCCAACCTTGCTACGATGTGTGGTGGGTCCGAAATGGTGATATCCGCCTCGCCCAGGAAACGGTTGTCATCCAGTTGAGCGGTCATATCCCGCAACGAAATGCGCCCGTCCTGCGTATAGGTCATATGGGCGGCGATATTCGCCTTGCCGCCCAAACCCGGCGGGATATGCACACCGGCCTGACCAAAAGCCGCAAACATCTTTTCGCTGTCCCGAGCTTCGACCCTGGTGGTGCCGTCCATTTCACCGGCCAGATTGACCCGCCCGTCGAAACCTATCTCACCCCCCGGCGCAGTCAAAGCCAGTTCCAGCGCCGTGACGTCACCATTGGAAAAGGCAGGCAGGTCCGGGATTTTCAAGTCTACTTCAACGGCACCACCGGGCACGGCCATTGTGGCTTGCATGATCATGGGGGATGTGACCTCGGGCCAGCTTGCGGCCAATGTCACACCTGAAAAGTCCATCTGTGTGACACCGTTCTCGACGTAAATCAGCTGAGCGTTTGTCAGCTCCAGTTGGTCCAGCGTGACCTCACCCGTTGTTTCGGCAGGCACTGGGGTTCCAGACGTATCGGTAGCTGGGGCAGACGTCGGGGCACCAAACTCCCAGTTCGCCCGACCCTCTGATCGCTCCAGCCGCAATGTCGGGTTTTCAGCGAACACACGTTTGATTCGCAGATCTCCATTCCACAGCGCAGCAGCGTCCACTCCGACGGCAAGACTGTCTGCACTCAGCATTGGCTCGGACCCTGCCCAGCTTGCATTGCCGAACCGTACCGGGCCGGTTTCCATTCCCAGCACGGGCCAGAAGGACAGGCGCACATCACCGCTCAATGTCAGATCACGCCCGGTTTGCGCCTTTACCTGCTCGGCCAGGATCGCGCCCAGCTTGTCGCCCGGCATCAGCAAAAGCGCGCCGATAACCAGCCCAACCACAGCCACGACAACAAATAGGATGCGCATCAGCCACTTCATGATCTGCTCTCCGCCATTTGGCTTTTCTTTGCCATGATCATTCAAATCACACGTCACATTTGCAAGGGGAAGCGTTCCCCACTATATGCCGCGCCATGACAACAAACCCGCCAAACCTCCGCCCCGACCTGGCGCCCGCCGCCCGGATCACCGAGACGCCCCGTTCCAACCAGCCGACCATCGGCATGGTGTCGCTGGGTTGCCCCAAGGCGTTGGTCGATAGCGAACGCATCCTGACCCGGCTTCGCGCTGAAGGATACGGCATTTCGCCCGATTATGCCGGGGCCGATGCCGTCATTGTGAACACCTGCGGGTTTCTAGACAGCGCCAAGGCAGAATCGCTGGACGCAATCGGAGAGGCTTTGGTTGAAAACGGCAAGGTCATAGTAACCGGCTGCCTGGGTGCAGAACCGGATTACATCCGGGAACATCACCCGCGCATCATGGCCGTCACTGGACCGCATCAGTATGAACAGGTCTTGGATGCGGTACACGTCGCCGTCCCCCCCTCACCCGATCCGTTTGTCGATCTGCTGCCCGCCAGCAGCGTGCAATTGACCCCGCGGCACTACAGCTATCTGAAGATCTCGGAAGGCTGTAATCACAAATGCAAGTTCTGCATCATCCCGGATATGCGCGGGAAACTGGCCAGCCGACCGGCCCATGCGGTTCTGCGAGAGGCGGAAAAGCTGGTCGATAACGGCGTGCGCGAGTTACTGGTGATCTCGCAAGATACCTCGGCCTATGGGCTGGACCGGAAATATGATGTGAACCCGTGGAAAGACCGTGAGGTGCGCAGCCATATCACCGATCTGGCGCGGGAGTTAGGACAGTTGGAGGCGTGGGTGCGCCTGCACTATGTCTACCCCTACCCGCATGTGCGCGAGCTGATCCCACTGATGGCGGACGCCGGATGCAATGTGCTGCCCTATCTGGATATTCCCTTCCAGCACGCCCACCCCGACGTTTTGAAACGTATGGCCCGCCCGGCCGCTGCGGCCAAAACGCTGGACGAAATCCGGGCCTGGCGTGACATCTGCCCGGACATCACCCTGCGGTCGACCTTTATTGTCGGTTATCCGGGTGAGACCGAGGCCGAGTTCCAGACACTGCTGGACTGGATGGACGAAGCGCAACTGGATCGTGTCGGCTGCTTTCAGTACGAAAACGTGGATGGCGCGCGGTCGAACGACCTGCCCGATCACGTCCCGGCCGAGGTCAAGCAAGAGCGCTGGGATCGTTTCATGGAAAAAGCCCAAGCGATTTCCGAAGCCAAACTGGCGGCAAAGGTCGGCCAGACCTTGCTGGTCATCGTGGATGAGGTCGATGACGAAGCCGCCACCTGCCGCACCAAAGCGGACGCGCCCGAGATTGACGGCAACCTGTTCATCGATGACGGGTTCGAAGCTCTTAATCCAGGCGACATCGTTACAGTTGAGGTGGACGAAGCCGGAGAATACGATCTTTGGGGCAAGCTCGCATAACACTGTTTCGCCTGCCCATTTCACCACAAATGGGCAAAGCGTGAAGCGAGTTTATTGGTCGACCGCACAAAAAGACGCAATTTTAGACTGAAATCCATACGCGGAGGGTTTCATGTCTGGATACGTCAAACTTGGCCTGAACGGCGTGGTGTTTCTGATTGCCATGTTATGTCTTGTAGCGCCCTCTTCCGCGCAAACGGCGTCGGGCGGTCCAAACGGATTGATCTTGGTCAGCGATAAGCAGCTTGGCTTTCACAAGACTGGCCACATCAGGATCAAGCGATATTATCTTGCGCCAAAATCCAAGGCACAATCCAAACGGCCGCAGGTGCACCATAAAAAGCACCTCAATACATATCGCTTTCACCCTCCGAAACGGCGCGTGATCGGACATGTGCCTTACAGGCAGTTCAAACGGCACAAGTTCAATTCGTTCAGTTTCAAGCACAAATACGGTTTCAAGAAATACTGAACCGCTGAGCGGTGCGCACTGAGTACCAGAAAGAAAAAACCGCCTCAAAGGCGGCTGTCCATCGTGCAATGGTGCAGGCGGTCCGGTCGTGGACCGCCTGCAAAAAGCTTACTGAGTAACCGGGTTACAGACGGTCTGGCCTGCTTCGGTTGTCGCCAGTTCATAACCACCCGGGCAGCTGGGCGTGCCGGCTTTGTCATAGCTGGGCTGAACGAAAACAGGTGTTGGTTCTTCCTGCTGCGCGCAGGCAGTCAGAATAAGGGCAAATGCGCCAACGGCAGCGAGTTTCAGTTTCATGTCCGTCAATCCTCTATTACTTTTCTGATATTGCCCAACTTTTCGGGGCCGTATCCAGAATACGGGCTGAGCTTCGATCTGGCAACTGAATCGATCACGTCTTTGTGAGTCAAAGCGATTCCATGCCGGTTTTAGCTTTGGACAAGGGCATTTACAGCTTGGAAGCTACCTTTTTAGCCGCGCTGCTCTACACTGTTGTCACGACATCAGCCAAAGACGGAGAAGCCACATGTCAGACGCACCAAACATTGCCCAGAAATCACCGATTCCGGTCGAGGTTGTCGAAGGGAAAACCTATTTTTGGTGCTCATGTGGAAAATCTGCCAGACAGCCGTTTTGCGACGGGTCCCACAAAGGCAGCGCCTTTGAACCAATGAAATATACGGCAGATGCCAGTAAAAAGGTCTTTTTTTGCGCGTGCAAACACAGCGCGAAGCAACCTTTGTGCGATGGCAGCCACAATAACCTGTGATCAGGTTTTCAAACCATTCAAGGTCTCGGCATTTGCGCAGAAGTCCGGGGCCTTGTCGGCCAGCATCTGCTGTTCGGCCAGCCACAAGGCACATTGGCCGTCACAATTTGAAGCCCGACACCGCGTGACAAGTTCCGCATAGCCGTCTGGTGACAGACGACCACCCGCCATCGCCTCGGTCAATGAAATGCCCATGCATCGTGACACAGACCGCGTCAGCCAGAAGTGCTTTTCTATTTCGCCCAGCGGGATCTGTGCCATTACACGTTCTCCAACTGTTGCGCCTTAAGCGCCGCGAATCGCTCTCGATTGGGGCAGTTGCTTGGAGCCTCATCGATCTGGCCCCGCTGCTCAAGCCATTCCGGACAGTCGTGAGCCCAGGCACAACCCCGGCATTGTTGCACGATCTCGGCCCATTCTTCGTGATTCAGGTGACCCCTGCGGTATGCCCCGGCCAGATCGGTGCCGGTGGCTTGCCCCATCCGCAGCACAAGCCGCAAATGGGTCATGATGTTGCCTAGACGTGGCATGGCTGACCTTTAGGTTAAGGCATTAATCTATGGAGTAATTCCTGGTTTCGGCAATACTCAGGCGTCCGCTGTGCGGTTGCCGCCTGGCTCAACAGGGTTTGACAGTGTTGTGGGTTCGGGCAGTCAGTGCACCTTAGAACTGCCTCGGAAATCTGATCCACGGAAACCGATCCGCCAATGGCCGCTTCTTCAAGATCGATGTCCAGCATGCTGGCCATATCGTCCACCAAACCGGCGTGCAGTCGCAGGGTCTCTCGGGTGGGCATGGTGTTTTCCTTTCCCTATCGCGCTTTGGCAAAAGGGTAGCGAATTTGCACCTTCAAACATTGACACAGGTCAAGATTGGACGCCGATGTGATCCAGATAAGCGCGGGTCGCATCCTGAACACGGCGAAACCGATCACCGCCCAGTTTCTTGCCGCCATACCATCGGGTGACGATGATCACGTGGTTCTGCAATTCTGCCCGTTCAATCATGCGCAAGATCACCATACCCGCCCCGCTTTCGCCGTCATCCGCCTTAAGCGCACCGGTCGGCAGAGTCGCAGCCCACGTGTTGTGGGTCGCCTTTGCATAGCTTTTGTCCGATTTCAGATCATTCAAAACGCTGTCGATTTCGGCCCGCGAAGCAACCGTCGCCCCGGACACCGCATATTTCGAGCCGCGATCCGTCAGGATCACTCCAAGGCGCACAAGGCCGCTCACTGTGTCAGACCCAACTGTGCCGCAGTTTCAAGCACGATCTGAACGCGCTGCTCATTCGGGGGGTGCGTTCCCAAAAACTTGTCGCCGGGATCCGGGATTCGGTCAAAAAACTTCGCACCAACCAACGGGTCGTATCCGGCATTGTAGGTAATGATCGTACCCAACTGGTCTGCCTCCAGCTCGAAATCTTTCAGGTAAGCTTGAACACCTACCTTGGCCCCCAGCTTTTGCGCCTCTTCTATGGCGGCGGCATCACCGCCGCGCAACTGCTCTCGTCTCCCGAACTCTGCTGCGCTGGCGCTGGCGTTTTCGCTTTGCCGGGCAATGTGCCCCAACACGTGGTGGGCCGCTTCGTGGCCCATAACAAATGCAAGTTCATCTGCGTTTTGCGCAGACCGGATCATCGACCGCGAGAAAATGATCACCGGCTGCCCGTTTTCATCCAAAGTCTGATACGCGTTTGCCGGTGCCCGCGGGTTCAGATCAACCAGAATCCGAAACTCGCAATTCTGGCGTCTGGGTTGTTTGAGACATTGTTTTCGTGCTTCCGCCCCAACAGCCTGGCTAACCTGTTGAAAGGTTTGCACCGTCGGTTCGCCACCCGGCGCATCTTCCAGCCAATCCCCGGGCGATTGCACGCTGATGGTACCTTGTGCACAGGCCGACAACAGCAGGGACAGCATTAAAACAAAGCATCTGTGCATGATACATCCTTTGGGCCAATCGGACCGCCATTTCAACATAGTACGCCCCGTCAGCTGATGCCACTGCGCCTATGGCAAGGAACGGCTTGCATTGCGCCTCGACGACTTGCACTGTGGGCGCATGTTTTCGATTGAGCATGAATTCGACTCGACGGTCATTACACTTGTGGACGAAGGTGAAAAACCTTTGCAGGAAGATGTTGTGATCAATAATTTCGCCGAATGCGTCACGCTGGAGCAGATGGACCCACGCACTGAACAGGTTCAGAAGATCACGTTGTCACCGGAACAGGTACGGGATCTGGCCGCCGCGCTGGACCTGCCCGAGGGCGTCTATCAGATTCGCGAAACCGGACCTCAGGGGTCATAGAGAAACACCTTGTTCCGCGCAGTCTGCCCCTGTTTCAATGTCAACGTTGAGGGTGCCACACCAAGACATTTGGCGAGCAACGTCAAAACCGCCTGATTGGCCTTGCCGTTCTCGGGTGGGGCCGTCACGAACACTTTGATCTGATCTTCTTCAAAGATCACTCGATCCCGTGACGCCTTTGGTGTCACCTTCACGCTCAACACCACCCCGGCTGTTGCCAGCGCGCTGAGATCGGGCATGTCGCGAAGTTTGGCTTTGGCCATTGTCATCCCTTTTCCTTCAAAGTCTTGCATGACAAGCGTCGGAATGAAAATGATCCACGCAATGTATCGGCACACCCTTGAAACGGGCGAGTTGCCGACCAAGATACAGAGTCGTGATGTAAAGGAAGTTAACATATGTCCCTGAAAAGCCCCGCCGCTCTGGAGTTTTTGCAGTCGCGTCGGTCCCGGCCCGCCAAGACATTGATTGCACCGGCCCCGACACGGGACGAATTGATGCCTTTGCTCACCGCTGCTGCGCGCAGCCCCGATCATGGCAAATTAGAGCCTTGGCGCTTCATTGTGTTGGAAAAAGGCGCGATGCCGCGTTTGGCGGCTTTGACCGAAGCCTGTGGTCAAAAACTGGGAAAAAGCCCCGAGGACATCGCCAAAGCGCGCAGCCAATTTGATATGGGGCACTTGGCGGTAGCAGTAATCGAAGTGCAAAAACCGTCAGAAAAGATCCCCGCGATAGAGCAAACCTATTCCGCAGGTGCAGTCTGTCTTGCCCTGCTGAATGCTGCACTGGCGGCAGGTTGGGGCGCAAACTGGCTGTCAGGCTGGCAATCACATGACAGCGAGTTCTGCGCTAAAGCGTTTGGATTGGCAGACAACGAACGCCTGGCCGGTTTGATCCATATCGCGACCGAAGGATCGACCCCGCCCGAGCGGCCAAGGCCAGACGTGGCGTCGTTGACGGAATGGGTCAGCGAATGATCATCTTGAACGCCTTTTTCAGCGCACTTGGCCAGATCGGAGACCCGAAATTCCGGGGGGTTTTGCTGCGTGGCGTGGGTTTGACGATCCTGCTTCTGATCGTTGCCTGTGCCTTGGCAATCTGGTTGATCAACTGGTTGTCGGGCAGTGAGATTTCTCTGCCCTTCATCGGTGCTGTACCGTGGCTGAACGATGTTCTGAATTATTCAGGGATCGTTCTGGTCCTGATTCTACCTGTTTTCCTGATGGTTCCGGTGGCATCAGCCATCACATCGATCTTTCTGGATGAGGTCGCCCAAGCGGTTGAGGACAAACATTTTCCAACCTTGGAACCTGCGCGGCGCATACCAGTGTCCGAAGCGCTGATGGACAGTCTCAGTTTTCTGGGCGTGTTGATTGTCGCCAACTTGCTGGCGTTGATCCTCTATGCGATTTTCACCCCGCTGGCACCCTTTATCTTCTGGGCAATGAACGGTTTCCTCTTGGGCAGAGAATACTTTACCCTGGCCGCCATGCGCCGGGTAGGACGAGAAGGCGCTCGCCAATTGCGGGCCAAGCACTCAACAACGATTTGGGTCGCGGGCACCTTAATGGCGATACCGCTTTCGGTACCGTTGGTGAACCTGGTGATTCCGGTAATCGGTGCGGCCACTTTCACCCATATCTTTCACGCAGTTTCAGGCCCTCGGACCTGACATTGGGTCAGCGGGGCTCCAGTTGGTTCAACCAGTCAAAATCCCGAACCGAGATCAGTCCCGATAAAATAATACCGGCAATGATGGCCCACAAAACCACGGAAATACCGGTCGTGATCCACATCTTTTTCTTCATGTGATGCACTTCCGGGGCACCAGCATGAGTGCCCGGAACGATATCGCCCAGATCGCCTTGTGTTTTAATGCGAACGGGCAGCACGATCAGCAGCGTCAGGAACCAGATGACGGCGAACAGTACAAGTGCGGCAGTGATGGTCATTTAAAGCCCTCCGGTGCTGGGGGGTTATACCTGTTCAAGCTCGACAAGGCAGCCGTTGAAGTCCTTGGGGTGCAGGAACAAAACCGGCTTACCATGCGCCCCGATCTTGGGCTCGCCCGAACCCAAAACGCGTGCGCCGGTCTCTTGCAAGTGGTCCCGGGCAGCGATGATGTCCTCAACCTCATAGCACACGTGATGAATGCCGCCCGACGGGTTCTTTTCCAGGAAGCCGTTGATCGGACTGTCGTCACCTAACGGATACAGAAGCTCGATTTTGGTGTTGGGCAGTTCAATGAACACAACCGTGACGCCGTGATCCGGTTCGTCCTGCGGTGCGCCGACCTTGGCGCCCAACGCATTGCGATATTGCGCCGAAGCAGCTTCAAGATCCGGCACGGCAATGGCGACGTGGTTCAGACGTCCAATCATATCTCACTCCTCATGTCCTGCGTTGCATGGGTTATGGGGGCTGTTAGGCCAAAGGACAAGTGCGCCAAATCGCGCGTTAACGTCGTGTTAGCCAGAAGTTCCTAGCGTGAAGCATCTGCTGGATAGGAGAGCTGCCATGGACGATTCGGGCCTACTTGCCACCACCACCGTCACGCCCACCGCAACGCGGCCTTTGCTGGGTCAGACCATTTTGGTTGTTGAAGACAGCCGATATGCGTGCGAAGCGATCCGACTGATGTGCTTGCACAGCGGCGCACGTATTCGCCGCGCGGATTGTCTGAAGTCAGCCCGAAGACACCTGCAGATCTATCGCCCCTCGGTCATACTGGTCGATATGGGCCTGCCAGATGGGTCCGGGGCCGATCTGATTGCCGAACTGTCCGAGGCAACGCCCCGTATCAGCGTCATCATGGGCCTGTCAGGCGATGATGGTACCGAAGATCTGGCATTGGCTGCCGGGGCGGATGGATTTTTGGCCAAGCCGCTAAAATCAATGTCTTATTTTCAGAAGTCCATTCTGGAGCGTCTGCCCAAAGATCGGCGTCCCAGCGGGTTGCATTCGATCCGGGACGAGGTCATCCAGCCGGACCCTTTAGCCTATCAGGATGACATGGCCCATATTGCAGATTTCCTGACCGGACCCAACGATCAGCACACTCTGGATTATGCCGCCCAGTTCCTTCAAGGCGTCGCGCGGGAGGCAGGGGACAAACCGTTGGCCGAGGCCGCGCGCAAACTGGCTTTGTCACGCGCAAGCGGGGCACCGCTTACTGCTCAGGCGGCGCAAGTCGCTGGGATGGTGCAGAACCGACTGGAACAGCGGGAAGCGATTTGAAATGGTTACGGCTTACTTCATTACCGCGACGCTTCTGTGCGTTTGGGCTTATCGTCAGACGCGCGAGACGGCGCGCAGCATTCGCAGCAATCGAGATCATCTGGAAAACCCGCTGGACTGATACGCGGAACGTTTCCCGCCGCCAAATGAAAATCGCCCGCTTGAAGCGGGCGATTGTTCTTAGTCCTGAGGGATGATGCGCAGACCAAGCTCCATCAACTGATCCGAAGTTGGATCAGAGGGTGCATCCATCATCAGATCTTCAGCACGCTGGTTCATCGGGAACATCATGACTTCGCGGATATTGGCCTCATCCGCCAACAGCATCACGATCCGGTCGATGCCTGCGGCACAGCCCCCGTGCGGCGGTGCGCCGTAGTGGAAGGCGTTGAACAGAGCTCCGAAGCGGGATTTAACCTCATCCTCACCATAGCCCGCCAGTTCAAAGGCTTTCAGCATGATTTCCGGCTTGTGGTTCCGGATCGCGCCCGAGACCAGCTCATACCCGTTACAGGCCAAGTCATACTGATATCCGCGCACGTCCAGAGGATCGCCGTTCAGCGCATCCATCCCACCTTGCGGCATCGAGAACGGGTTATGTTCAAAATCGATCGCGCCGGTTTCTTCGTCTTGCTCATAAATCGGGAAATCCACGATCCAGGCAAAGGCAAAGCGGTCTTTTTCGGTGAGGTTGAGCTCTTCACCGATCACATCCCGCGCCTTGCCAGCGACCTTTTCAAAAGCTTTCGGTTTGCCACCCAGGAAAAACGCCGCATCGCCAACGCCCAGACCCAGTTGCTGACGGATTGCCTCGGTCCGCTCAGGCCCGATGTTCTTGGCCAGCGGACCAGCGGCTTCCATGCCTTCGCCCTGATCGCGCCAGAAAATGTAGCCCATGCCGGGCAGACCCTCTTTCTGGGCGAACGCATTCATGCGGTCACAGAATTTGCGGCTGCCGCCAGTCGGCGCTGGGATGGCGCGGATTTCTGTGCCGTCCTGCTCCAACAGTTTTGCGAAAATCGCAAAGCCAGACCCTCGGAAGTGGTCCGAGACCACTTGCATCTTGATAGGGTTCCGCAAGTCGGGTTTGTCGGTGCCGTACCACAACGCCGCGTCCTTGTAGGAAATCTGCGGCCACTCCTGATCGACCTTGCGGCCACCGCCGAATTCTTCAAACACGCCGGTCAGAACGGGCTGGATCGTGTCGAACACGTCCTGCTGCTCGACAAAGGACATCTCAAGGTCAAGCTGGTAGAAATCGGTGGGCGAGCGGTCTGCGCGCGGGTCTTCATCACGGAAGCAGGGCGCGATCTGGAAATACTTGTCGAAGCCCGACACCATGATCAGCTGCTTGAACTGCTGTGGGGCTTGCGGCAACGCGTAGAACTTGCCCGGATGCAAACGCGACGGCACCAGGAAGTCACGCGCACCTTCGGGCGACGACGCGGTGATGATCGGTGTCTGATACTCGCGGAAGCCCTGATCCCACATGCGTTTGCGCATGGATGCCACAACGTCCGACCGCAAAGTCATGTTACGCTGCATCGCCTCACGGCGCAGGTCCAGATAACGATAGCGCAGGCGGGTTTCTTCCGGGTATTCCTGATCGCCAAAGACCATCAACGGCAATTCCTCGGCGGAACCCAGCACTTCCAGCTCACGCACATAAACTTCGATCTCACCGGTTGGCAGCTTCGGGTTCACCAGTTCTGGGTCGCGCGCTTTGACGGAACCGTCGATGCGGATACACCATTCGGACCGCACTTTCTCCAACTCGGCAAAAGCAGCACTGTCGCCGTCGCACAGAACCTGCGTCACGCCGAAATGGTCGCGCAGGTCGATGAACAGCACGCCGCCATGATCTCGAACCCGATGCACCCAGCCGGACAGGCGGACAGTTTCACCGACATTGGCGGCGGTCAGAGCGGCGCAGGTGTGGCTGCGATAGGCGTGCATGGATCATATCCCTTCGGGCGCAGAATTCGTCGCGCCGATACACCCTGTCAGGCCCGGAAAGTCAAGGCAGGTCGCCCCGTCAAAACGGCCTTTGCACGTTGCCAGAGTAGAAATAGACGCCCAGCCCGACAGCAAAGATGATATTGCCCGCAATTGCGTGCAGCAGCACCGCATAAAAGAACGAGCCGCGCCGCCGGTACGCCCATGTGAACAGCAACCCGCCCGCAAAGGTCATGAGGGCGACAATCCAGCTCCAGTACATCAGATGCGCGAACGAGAATATGGCTGCGTTCAGTAAATAGGCCGCGCGCCCGTCTGGCAGGATCGCGTGATACCGGCGGAAGAACAAAGGGCGGAACAGCAGTTCTTGCGGCAGGGCAGACAAAAGCGGATAGCCGATCCAGATAAAGGCCAGCATCTCGGGTCGGTGAATAGCCAGGAAAAACGCCGCATCCGGGCGCTTGAACTGGATCAGCACAATGCAGAAAAAGGTCATTACTGCGGTGAACAGCAATACTTCTCGCAACGACCAGTTGGCCCACTCATAGCGCAGTTCAGCCCATTGAAAGCCCGGTGTCTGATGCAGCAAAACAATGCCCAGCCCGGTCAGCGCAAACAGCGCGGGAAACATCCAGTTGGGTGGAAAGAGTACGGCAATCAGCAGTGGCAGTCCGATATAGAACAGCCCGAATTCCAACCGCAGCCGCAACAGCGCAACAGGCGGGCCGATCAAAGTGCTGTCTTTGGTCACGTGTCTGTCAGCTCCACCCGGATCAACCCGCGCAATGAATTGCCCATGTACACAGTCCGCGCGTTTTGTAGATCGGTCAGGGTCAGCACGGCCTCGGTCACTGTTTCTTTATCCAGCAGCTCTTCGCGTAGAATACCCGGCAACAACCCGCAGGACAGCGCAGGCGTCAGAAACCGACCATCAGGCATTTCAACAAACAGGTTGGTGATGGTGCCTTCGCAAAGCTCTCCAAGTTCGTTTTGGAACAACAGCTCGTCTGTACCATCCGGCAGCGAGGCACGTGCCTTGTCATACAGCGCACGGTGGGTGGTCTTGTGCCGCAACCATAAGTCGTTTGACGCCAGGCTTTCTTTGGACAGGGACACGCGCCAGATCGGCGGGTTTTCAGCCAAAGCACCCGTCGTCAGTTCGAATGCGCCGCTCGCATCCAGCGTTAGCCTGCAGCGCAATGGCGCATCACCCACGGCAGCGGCCAATGCCTCAGCTGCGGCATCCAAGTTGAACGGAAGACCGAACACCCGAGCCGTGCGGGCCATACGCGCCAGATGGCGGTCCTGCCGCACAAATCCCTGATCCGGCCGGAAGGCCATTGTTTCGATCAGGCGGAAATCAGGCTCATTTGACGGGCAAAGCGGGCTTTCCATAGCGCCTCCTCGTATTCTGACGGGGCGGTACTGTCCCAAACGAGACCACCGCCCACGTTCAACGTGGCGTGATCATCCTCCAGCATCAGGGTACGAATGGCCACATTGAACTCGGACCGGCCATCCGGCGCGGCCCACCCGATAGTCCCACAATAGATGTCACGCGGCCAGGGTTCCAGTTCGGCCAGAATCTCCATCGCGCGAATCTTGGGTGCGCCCGTGATCGAGCCACAAGGGAATAGCGCCGACAAAATATCATCCAGCCCCACGTATTTGTGCAACTGAGCACGCACCAGCGAGACCATCTGGTGCACAGTGGCGTAGGTCTCGACCTTGAACAGCTCGGGCACGTGAACAGATCCGGGCAAGGCCACACGGCTGATATCGTTGCGCAACAAATCAACGATCATCAGGTTCTCGGCGCGATTCTTTTCGTCCGTGGTTAGAAAAGCCCGGCGCTGCGCGTCTTCTTCCGGGTCGTCGCTGCGCGGTTGGGTGCCCTTCATCGGGCGGGTTTCGATCTTGCCCGCCTCGTCCGTACGAAAGAACAGTTCGGGTGATCGGCTGAGCAAATCGGGCAATCCGTCCTGTTGCACCAACGCTCCGTGGCCAACCGGTTGCCCTGCAGCGAGTGATGCATAAAGCGTTTCGCTGGTGCCCGAGACTGTTAGATCAATCGGAAAGGTCAGGTTGGCCTGGTAAATGTCGCCAGCACCGATAGCATCGTGCACGGCCTGAAACGCCTGCGTATAACGCGCCTCGTCCCAACGGGGTTCAAAATTGCTGACCTCTCCTGCTGCCATTGGTAGGGCAACACGATCCGGTGCGCCGTAAACCCCAAAACACAACAAAGGCAGGCGGCGATCCTTGGGCAACAGGTTCAGCAACCGGGGTTCCAGCGCATAACCAAGCTCGTAACTCGCATACCCCGCAACCCAGGCACCGTCTGCGCGCACCTCATCCAGCGCCGCCAGAGCCTGGGGCACCTCTTCCGCAACATCCGCGCGGATGATTTGAGACGGACGTTCAAACCGGGTTCCACGCCCGGCCGGTCCCTGATCGAAACGAATACGCAATTGCATCCTCATTTGCCGTGTGGGGCGATATAGAGAATACTCTGCCAAGGGAAAGGGGGGAAAGCGGCAATTTCGCTTCTGTTTCCGATACCCCTTGAACCTTTTCGCGCGGTCCCTATAACGCACGACAATTTGGGCGCTTGGGCGGTGCCCGCGACTCATGCGAAATCGAAGGGGCCAGACCATGCCGAAGAGAACCGACATTCAGTCGATCATGATCATCGGGGCGGGTCCCATTGTTATCGGTCAGGCTTGCGAGTTCGACTATTCCGGCGCTCAAGCCTGTAAGGCGCTGCGTGAAGAAGGCTACCGGGTCATTCTGGTGAACTCGAACCCCGCCACGATCATGACGGACCCCGGTCTCGCGGATGCCACCTATATCGAGCCGATCACACCCGAAGTAGTCGCCAAGATCATCGAGAAAGAACGCCCCGACGCCCTGCTCCCCACAATGGGCGGCCAGACCGGCCTGAACACGTCGCTCGCACTGGAAGAGATGGGCGTGTTGGACAAGTTTGGTGTCGAGATGATCGGTGCCAAGCGCGACGCCATCGAAATGGCCGAAGACCGCGCCCTGTTCCGTGAGGCGATGGACCGGCTGGGACTGGAAAACCCCAAGGCGACCATCGTAACCGCGCCCAAACGTGAAGACGGTTCCACTGATCTGGATGCCGGCGTGCAGATGGCGCTGGACGAGTTGGAAGAGATTGGCCTGCCCGCCATCATCCGCCCGGCGTTCACATTGGGTGGAACAGGCGGTGGCGTGGCATATAACCGCGAGGATTACATCCACTTCTGTCGTTCGGGCATGGATGCCTCGCCGGTTAACCAAATCCTTGTCGATGAAAGCCTGCTGGGCTGGAAAGAATACGAGATGGAGGTGGTGCGCGACACTGCCGACAACGCGATCATCGTCTGTTCCATCGAAAACGTCGATCCGATGGGCGTTCACACCGGCGACTCGATCACCGTCGCCCCTGCCCTGACGCTGACCGACAAGGAATATCAGATCATGCGCAACGGCTCGATTGCCGTTCTGCGCGAAATCGGCGTCGAGACCGGTGGATCCAACGTGCAATGGGCGATCAATCCCGATGATGGCCGTATGGTCGTGATCGAGATGAACCCGCGCGTGTCGCGGTCTTCGGCACTGGCGTCCAAGGCAACCGGTTTCCCGATTGCGAAAATCGCCGCAAAGCTGGCCGTGGGCTACACGCTGGACGAGTTGGACAACGACATCACCAAGGTCACGCCTGCCAGCTTCGAGCCGACCATCGACTATGTCGTCACCAAGATCCCGAAATTCGCGTTCGAGAAATTCCCGGGGTCTGAGCCCTATCTGACCACCGCGATGAAATCGGTCGGCGAAGCCATGTCCATCGGTCGCACCATCCACGAATCGATGCAAAAAGCGCTGGCTTCGATGGAATCCGGCTTGACCGGCTTTGATGAGATCGAAATCCCCGGCCTGAACGTGGGCGTGTGGGACGAAGCCGACGACAAAGCGGCTGTGATTAAGGCGATCAGCCAGCAAACGCCGGACCGCCTGCGCACCATTGCGCAAGCGATGCGTCATGGTCTGACCGATGACGAGATTTTTGGCGTCACCAAGTTCGATCCGTGGTTCCTGGCCCGTATCCGCGAGATCATCGAGGCCGAGCGTCAGGTGCGCAAAGACGGTCTGCCGATGACCGAAGAAGGTATCCGCAAGCTGAAAATGCTGGGATTCACCGACGCGCGCTTGGGCAACTTGACCGGCCGTGACGAAGACAACGTCCGCCGCGCCCGCCGCAATCTGGGTGTTACAGCCGTGTTCAAACGCATCGACACCTGCGCCGCCGAATTCGAAGCGCAAACGCCCTATATGTACTCGACCTATGAGGCCCCGATGATGGGTGAAGTCGAATGCGAGGCACGCCCGAGCGACCGCAAAAAGGTCGTCATTCTCGGCGGTGGCCCGAACCGGATCGGTCAGGGCATCGAGTTCGACTATTGCTGCTGTCACGCCTGTTTTGCGCTGACCGAAGCGGGGTACGAGACCATCATGGTCAACTGCAACCCCGAGACGGTTTCGACCGACTATGACACCTCGGATCGCCTATATTTCGAACCGCTCACCTTCGAGCACGTCATGGAAATCCTGACGAAAGAGCAGGAAAACGGCACGCTGCACGGTGTGATCGTTCAGTTCGGCGGTCAGACCCCGCTGAAACTTGCCAACGCGCTTGAGGCAGAAGGCATTCCGATCCTCGGAACCACCCCGGACGCCATCGACCTGGCCGAAGACCGCGAACGGTTCCAGGCGCTGGTCAACGATCTGGGCCTGAAGCAGCCCAAGAACGGCATCGCGTCTACCGACGAACAGGCGCTTGAGATCGCTGAAGAAATCGGCTTCCCGCTGGTCATTCGCCCCTCCTACGTGCTGGGCGGCCGCGCAATGGAAATCGTGCGCGATATGGATCAGCTGCGGCGCTATATCAACGAGGCCGTTGTGGTCTCGGGTGACAGCCCCGTTCTGCTCGACAGCTATCTGGCCGGTGCCGTGGAACTGGACGTCGACGCGCTGTGCGATGGAACTGACGTCCACGTCGCGGGCATCATGCAGCATATCGAAGAGGCTGGCGTTCACTCGGGCGACTCCGCCTGCTCGCTGCCGCCCTATTCGCTGTCCGCAGAGATCATTGACCAGATCAAGGATCAGGCGTTCAAGCTGGCCAAAGCGTTGAACGTTGTTGGCCTGATGAACGTGCAGTTCGCGATCAAGGACGATGAGATCTATCTGATCGAAGTGAACCCCCGCGCCTCACGCACCGTGCCATTCGTGGCCAAGGCGACCGACAGCGCAATTGCATCAATCGCCGCACGCATCATGGCAGGCGAGAAACTGGCCAACTTCCCGATGCGCCCTGCCTACAAGGAAGGTCAGGACACCAAGATCGCCGACCAGATGACGCTGGCCGATCCGGATATGCCGTGGTTCTCGGTGAAAGAGGCTGTAATGCCCTTCGCTCGTTTCCCTGGCGTTGACACCATTTTGGGCCCGGAAATGCGTTCGACCGGTGAAGTCATGGGCTGGGACCGCGACTTCCCACGCGCTTTCCTCAAGGCGCAGATGGGCGCGGGGATGGTGCTGCCGTCCTCGGGCCGGGCGTTCATTTCCATCAAGGATACCGACAAAGGGAACGCCATGCTGGAAGCGGCACAGGTTCTGGTGGACCAGGGCTTTACGCTTGTGGCGACCCGCGGCACGCAAAGCTGGCTGGACGAACAAGGCGTTGCCTGTGAGGTTGTAAACAAGGTCTACGAAGGCCGCCCGGATGTGGTGGACATGCTGAAAGACGGTCAGGTGCAGTTGGTGATGAACACTACCGAAGGCGCGCAGGCGGTCGAAGACAGCAAGGCCATCCGCTCGATCGCGCTGTATGACAAAATCCCCTACTTCACCACCGCCGCCGGAGCCAACGCCGCCGCACTGGCGATCAAGGCGCAGGCCGAAGGGGATGTAGAGGTGAAGTCGCTGCAGGGGTGATCCACGTCGCCTGAGCTACAATCGGCTCATTCAAGAACATAAAGATACGCGCCCGTTGAACTGAAATCAGCGGGCGCGCATTTTTTGCAGAACTCAGGAGTACGAATAATGCGCACAATTCTGGTTCTCGCTGCACTCACAATTCTGGCCGCCTGCGATGTGCCGTTTGTTCCATTAATTTGATGCAACCGGGTCTGGGAGTTCAGCCGGACCCGGTTGCACCTTGACTTCAAGCTGCTTGCGCCTCGCGTCTTTCATCCCGCTTGAAAAACAGCAGGTAGAAGACAGGAGCTGCGACCATTGTCAGGATAGTGGCAAAGGCCAGCCCGCCCATGATGGTCACCGCCATCGAGACAAAGAACGCGTCTGTCAGCAACGGCGCCATACCCAGAATGGTCGTGATTGCCGCCAGCATCACGGGACGCAAACGAGAGACCGAAGCTTCGACAATAGACTCGCGCAGGGGTTTGCCGGTGGCACGCACAAGATCAATCTCTTCGACCAGAACAATACCGTTCTTGATCAACATACCCGACAGGCTGAGCAGACCCAGCAGCGCGGTGAACGTGAACGGCAGCCCTGTTCCCAGCAGGCCAATGACCACGCCGTTCACTGACATCGGCACCAGCAGCCAGATGATGATCGGCTGGCGGATCGCGTTGAACAGCAGGACCGAGATCAGCACCATGATCAGCAGGCTCAGCGGCAATTGCTTGCCCAAGCTTTCCTGTGCATCGCGCGAGTCCTCGAACTCTCCGCCCCATTCCATCTTGTAGCCCGGGGGCAGTTCGATGGCTTCGATGGCGTCGCGGACTTCGGCATGGACCTGCGCCGCTGTCAGATCGGGCGGAATGTCTGCTCCGACGGTGATCGTCAGAACACGGTCGCGGCGGTGAACAAGTGTATTGAGCGACTTGTACTCGAACCCATCAACCATCTGTTCAATCGGCACAAACCGCTCGGACTGATCCGAGTAAACCACCTGATCCACAATCGAATAATCGCCATCGGCCGGTCGGCGCAGGATGATCGGGATCTGACGATCACGTTCGCGCAGCACGCCACCGGTGATGCCGTCGGTCGAGAATTGCAGCGTTGCAGCTATGTCTTCACGCGTGACGCCGGCAGTTTGCGCGCGTTCGGTGGCATAGATCGGTTGCACCGCCAGCTCCTGTTCACGCCAGTCGTGATGGACAAGCAGCGCGTTCGGCGATGCGGCAGCCATGCGCTGCACGGCCTCGTCTGCAAGCTGACGCAGCACAACCGGATCACTCCCCGAGAACCGAGCCTGGATCGGATCACCGCCACCGGGACCAAAAATCAGACGTTTGGTTCCAAACTCGCCTTCGGGAAACTGAACAGATCCGAACGCCTCAAGGTCCGCCTGCAATGCCGGTATGTCCTCAAGGCTTTCGGTGCGGATAATCATGTGCCCATAGCTTGGGTTCGGCTTTTCTGCCGAATAGGTCAGCATGAATCGCGTTGCACCCTGCCCCACGAAGGTTGTGACCGAAACGACATCCTCACGTTCGGCCAGCCAGTCCTCGAACACCGCCATATCCTGCGCTGTACGTGCAATCGGCGTGCCTTGCGGCAGCTTGTAATGCACGAAGAACAAAGGCGTGTTCGAGTTGGGGAAGAACTGCTGCTTCATCAATCCAAACCCGGCGTAGCACGCAACCGTCACGCCGATGAGGCCCGCGACAACCAGCCAACGGAAACGCAGAGCAAAGCGCAAGGTCGCACCATATACGCGGAACAGGATGCCACCATAGGCGTCGATCTCACCTTCTTTGCCCTGCTTGAAGAAGTAATGGCCCAGCAACGGCGTGACGGTGATGGCCAGCACCCAGCTCAGCAGCAACGAAATACCGATCACGGCAAACAGCGAGAACAGGAACTCACCCGTTGCATCGGGGCTAAGACCGATGCCTGCAAAGGCCATGATACCGATTACGGTGGCCCCCAGCAGCGGGATCTGGGTTTTCGACGCCACATCTTCGGCGGCATCGCGCGAGGATTTGCCGCGCAACATCGCGATCTGCATCCCTTCGGCCACCACGATGGCGTTGTCCACCAACATCCCCATGGCAATAATCAGGGCCCCGAGTGAAATTCGCTCCATCTCGATCGAAAACAGCGACATGAACAAGAGCGTTCCGACCACGGTGAGCAGAAGGGTCGAGCCAACTACGATGGCGGCACGCCACCCCATGAAGATACCCAGTACGGCAACCACGATGGCCACGGACATGGCGAGGTTGACAAGAAAGTCGTTCGAGGCCTGCTCGACCACCACGTGCTGCTGGTAGATCGGTAAAATATCAACGCCAAAGGGAATGGCCGTGTTCAGGTCTTCGAATTTGGCATCGACCCGTTTGCCCACTTCAACGATGTTTTCCGTGGACAGCCCGGCGATGCCGAGTGTGAAGGCTTCGGTCCCATTATAGCGTATCATGATGTCAGGGTCGGTCTGACGGGCACGATAGACATCGGACATGTCAAACAGGTTGATCACCTGCCCCTGCGAGCCAACTGAAAGACCTGCAATAGCGGACACACTGTCCGAGCCTTCTGCGGTCAGAATAGTTGTCCGGCCGCTTTCCGAGCGTAATGAGCCCGAGGAATTGACCGAATCCGCATTGGCGATGGCTTCGTTGATCGCCTGAAGCGGAACGTTCTGGTTAACCGAGATCGCCAGATCCGGTTCGACAAAGATTGCCTCGTTCGGCAGGCCCTGCACCTCAACGTCTGCCACACCGTCTACGGTCAACAGCTCGCGCCGCAGGAATGTGGCCAGCTCATGCTTTTCAGCGTCGGAAAACCCTTCGGCCGTGACGGCGTAGAACAGGCCAAACACGTCACCAAAACCGTCATTCACGTAAGGTTGGCCAACACCGGATGGCAGGCCACGCGCGGCGTCGCGCACTTTGGCCCTGAGCCGGGTCCAGATGTCGGGCAATTCGCTTCCATCGTAAGTCGATTTGATCTCGACCTCGATCAGAGACTGTCCGGGCTGGTTGACCGAGGTGATAACGTCCACTTCACCCATCTGCTGAATGGCAGATTCCAGTGGCTCTGACACCTCAAGCGCCACCTGTTCCGCCGTAGCACCAGGGTATTGCGTTGCGATAACGGCGTTTTTGATTGTGAAGGCCGGGTCTTCCAACCGGCCCAGCGACAGGAAACCCCAGATGCCGCCAAACAGGGCAATGAGGATGATCAGCCATGTGTACAGCGGCCGATCAATTGAGCCACGAGCGATGTTCATCCGTCAGCCCCTTAATTTGCGAAACCGGTAAAGCGGCGCACCGCCTGGCCGTCGGTCAGCACTGCACCTCCGGCGACGACCACTTCGTCACCGTCGGACAGCCCCGTCAGAACCCGTACATCACCCGTTTGCGACGGTTCGATCGTCACAGGCACACGGCGAACGGAACCTTCATCCGCACCGACCGGAGAAAAAACAAAAACGCTTAGGTCTCCGGTTGCATCGGCCACGATGGCCGTTGGCGGTACGAAGATTCCGCTAAGCCCATCATTGACTTGCACGTTTACAGTAACGGACGAGCCGGGAAATATCTGCAAACCCTCAGGCGGGGTCAGGCCAAACTGGATTCGGAAGGTTTGGCCGACGCTTGAGGTTTCGGCGTCGAATTCACGAACTTCCAATGGAAAAACTTCATCACTAACGGGGAACTTGGCTGTGATGGTGATGTCTTCGTTCTGACCAGAGCGTTGGAACAGGATCTCTGGCACGTCCACTTCAATGCGCAATTCAGACATGTCATGGATGCGGACAATAGGAGCACCTGCCGAAACAGTGGTGAACGCCTCGACCGCGCGGCTGGAGACCAGCGCATCAAATGGTGCGGTCAAGGTCGCATGATCCAGTTCATATTCCGCGTCCCGGACAGCAATCGCAGCCAGCTGCGCTTCGGTTTCCGAGTCGTCGACTGCCACCTGGCTTGCCGTTGTACCCCGCAGACGCGAGAGGCGCGCAACGGTGCGGTCAGCTTGTTCCTTTTGTAACCGAGCCCGATCCAGACGCAGTTCGAATGGTTCCTGATCCAAACGTGCGATCAGACCATCTTTGGGGATCACAAAGCCTTCGTTGATCGGAAACTCGACGATCTGGCCCGATACCTGAAAGGCCAGGTCAACGGTTTGACGCGCAGCTACGCGGCCAAAG
The DNA here is from genome assembly GCF_059613205.1 of Ruegeria sp. BHSB064. Classification (NCBI taxonomy): domain Bacteria; kingdom Pseudomonadati; phylum Pseudomonadota; class Alphaproteobacteria; order Rhodobacterales; family Roseobacteraceae; genus Ruegeria; species Ruegeria sp. BHSB064. Next base: position 27,558 of record NZ_JBXWSB010000015.1, on the reverse strand, counting down.
AACTGGCGGGTAAAGCCGGGCGCCGTTTCGCGCACCTGCATGAGTTTTACAGGTTTTGGAGTGTCTTGAGCGGCAATGGGGCTTGCCAGAACGGCCAGAGCAAGGCCGATAGAGGTCAGGAGTTTCATTTCTTCAATCCCTCGGGAATTCCCGTTTTCAAAACGTTGTCACGGATTTTGCGCGCCAGTCGCGCGAATTCGGCAGTTTCTTCTTTGTTCAAACCAGAGGCTCTGTGAAAAAGACCTCCGGCCTCAGTGACCAGCATGTTGCGCGCCTCTTCACCTTTTTCGGTCAGCACCAGCAACCAGGCCCGGCGGTCTTCCGGGTCGCGTTCGCGGGTCAGATAGCCCGCCTTTTCCAATGCGTCGGCAGTGGCAGTGATCGTGGACGGGACGCTGAGCATATCGGCTGCCAGCACGCCCATACGTTTCGGCTGATCCAGTTTGATCAGCATGTGGCATTCTGGATGGCTCAGATCTGTTTCGATACAGTCAAAGGTTTCTTCAAGCTTCCAGTACAGAGCATAGACCCCCATGATCGCCTGAATCTCGGGGCTGAGGCGATTAAGCCGGACACTGGTGTCATCTTGCATTGGTGGTCTCCGCGCGAGTCAGAGAGGCATATACTTCGAATTATGAACTATTCAAGATATGAAGTTAGACTTGTGAATACATTCCCTTGGGTCAACATACCTTGATCAAATCACACCGTGACTGCATTTTGGGCAGATCCGAAACATTCAGGGCTCGCCATGTATACCCCCGCCATCACCGGTACCGGTGTCTTTACGCCTCAGAACGTCATCACCAATGCCGAACTGGTCCAAGCGTTCAACGCCTATGCCGACAAACAAAACGAAAAGAACGCCGAGGCCATAGCGGCTGGTCAGATGGAGCCGATGCAGCATTCCTCGGAAGAGTTCATCGTCAAGGCGTCGGGGATCGAGAATCGTTTTGTGATGGACAAGGCTGGTGTGCTGGACCCTGACGTCATGCATCCAGCCCTGCGCCAACGTAGCGATGAAGAACCCGGGATCATGACCGAGATGGCGGTTGATGCCTGCAAGAAAGCAATGGCACAGGCCGGGCGTACGGCTGCGGATGTCGATCTGGTGATTTGCGCCGCCTCGAACCACGAGCGTGCCTATCCGGCGATTGCAATCGAAATACAGCAGGAACTGGGCATCGATGGATTCGGCTTTGACATGAATGTCGCCTGTTCTTCGGCTACATTCGGCATTCAGGCAGCTGCAGACATGGTTCGGTCAGGATCGGTGCGCGCGGCGCTGGTGGTCAATCCCGAGATCTGTTCGGGCCATCTGGAGTGGCGGGACAGGGACTGTCACTTCATCTTTGGCGATGTGGCGACGGCAACCCTGATCGAACGGATCGAAGAAGCCAATGGCCCGCATTTCGAAATCCTGTCAACGCGTTGCGCGACTGCGTTTTCGAACAATATCCGCAACAACAACGGATTCCTGCGCCGCTCGCGCCCGGATGGGATGATTGATCGGCGCGACATGCAATTCATGCAGAACGGGCGAAAAGTGTTCAAAGAAGTGTTGCCGATGGTCAGCAAACACATCAGTGACCACATGGAATCCGAAGGAGTGGCCAATACCGACCTGAAACGCCTTTGGTTGCATCAGGCGAATAAAACCATGAATGATTTCATTGGCAAAAAAGTTCTGGGCCGCACGCCAGAGGCCGGCGAACAACCCAACATCCTTCAGGATTATGCCAACACCTCATCTGCTGGTTCGATCATCGCGTTTTCTAAATATTCGGATGATTTGCAAGAGGGCGATCTGGGTTTGATCTGTTCTTTCGGGGCCGGGTATTCGGTGGGCTCGGTGATTGTAAAGCGCCACGCCTGAACAACGCCTAATTTTCGGCCGTCACCTTGAAAATCTGGAACGCGTCACTGTGCGTGCCCTGAATACTGCTAAGGTAGTCCGGCACCTCGCCTTCGACCAGCCGAGTTTGCAGGCCACGCCCTTCCGACGCCCATGCCCAGAATTCAGCCCTTGGTGCTGACGTGCAGAGCATAACGTAGTCTACGCCCAGCGCAGCCAGGCGCGGTGCTGCTTTGGAGGCTTCGATCCGGAACAGGTCAATTTGCGCCAGAATTCCGGCCTGATTCCGATGGTAGTTTCCACCCAGAACCGAATGGTCCGTGTATCGCAACACATGTGCGGCAAAGTCGAAATCAACCAGAACCATGCCGCTGGGTAGACTTTGCAATGCCGCGTAAGCTTGCGGCGTACGGCATGGCACCCCTTTTTCTGACGCATCCTGTCCAACAGCGGCAGCCGAAGCGGCGAATGAGGGTTGAGAAAGTGCACCGATCTGTTTTTCCAAACTGATGCCGACCTTTGGCGAAGCACAGATTACAAACGCAACCATCGCCAGTCCGGCCACCATTCGACGATCCCGCGTGTAAGACAGATAAAGCACGCGAAGAATCTGCGCCTGAACCGCCACGAGCGAAACGCTCAGGAAGGTCATCATCCGGGTCTGGTAGAGGAAAACGACGAATCCGGCAGCAATCAAGGCCAGAAACAAGGTGTATTCCAATCTGGCCTGCGATCTTACGGCGAAGGCAAGTGCCGCTCCCATTGTGAGAATGGACATGGCGATCAAAGCCACGGCCTCACCCCTGTGTCGCTCAAGCACGACGGAAATGTTTTGAGCCTCTGCCACCTGGCTTAACCAGTAGTCCCGCATGTCTTGGGGCAGAGCGTCGATCGGATTGCTGAGACAGTGAGGGGCAATCGTAAGTGCGATGGCCAGTGTCACCACCGCAAGCGCCATGCAGGCCCCGAACCGACCCGAAACAGACCAGCCCGAACCGATCCAGGCCGCAGTCAAAAGTCCAAGAGCGGCAATGCTTGCGGGCAAGGCCACGCTCAGGGTCAGGGCATCGCAACTGGGGTAGAAAAACCCATCTCGACCTGTTGTGGCAAAGCTGGTCAGCGCAAGTGTAACTGTCAACGCAGTCGCGAAGGCCATTGTGCGCTGACGGGAAGACGCACCATTGGCAATCCAATCAATGGCGCAAAACACCGCAATAAGGGCGACCTGAAGGATCGATTCAGTGCCGACGGACACTGAAAGGGCCAGACAAACGCCCAGCAGCCATGCAGCATAGGACCTGTCTTTTCGCAGTACAAAAAAAGCAAGCCCCGCTGCAAAGAGAAGGATTTGAAGATTGTGATGATCGAACGAGAAATAATCGAACTTTCGGGAGTGTTCGAGTGTCAGAACCCCGATAACCAAAGCCGAGATAGCGCCCTCGCGCCCCCCCAACACACCGCCTGTCACTGCAAAAGCCCATAGGGTTAGCGCGGCCAACAGCGCTGGCCATGCAAAGGCCGTGATCTGAAAGGCAATGTCCGGTGCCACGACCGTGCCCAACACACTATAGACCCCTGCAATCGGAGCATCCACCAAACGCGACCAATGCATCAGGGTGCCACCATCAGGGCCCAGCCGATGCTGATAGGGGTCGAACCAACCCTGCCCGGCAAGAAGGTCGCGCACACCAACCCAGCGCATCACATCGTCAGACCCTTCATAGTGGCCGCTGAGCGTCATCAGGACCACAAGCATCGCAAAGGCGCACAGGAAAGCCCACCGAACCACCGGGTCGGCGTGACCGCTATAACGCTTTTGCGATGTCTGCATGTCTTTGTGCCCTCGACAGCATAGTCTGCGCCAAGTGTCTAACGCATGGACGTGACTGAATTGAGGCACGCTGCACCGTGTGGGACCATGTTTTGACCGTAAATCAGTGTCACGCCATGAGGCCAAAGCAACCGGCGGTTTTCAGCCTGCGCGCGAGTATTCACCTGCGACGGTAGGCTCAGCTGACGCTTTCTTCTTCCAGATGCAGCTTCATCTCGATCAGGACCTGTTGCAGCAGACTGGTTTCTTTCAGCAGTCGCTTGGCCTCGTTGACGGTGATGATGCCATCTTCGATGGCAGCCTGATATTCTGTCATCAGCATCGCAAACCGCTGGCTGAGCGCGATCACATCCGAATTTACACCACCTGTGCGCGGTTCATCCGAGTTGCGATCACCATATGAAAGAGTGATGTTTTTCAGATCAGCCAAAGCGGATGTCACATGCGGATAAGACGCTGCATTTTCAAGGCGAGCCACTGCATCGACTGGCATAAACCTGTCCGCATGTTCGGCGTTGTCGGAATAATACCGCCCTAATGTGGCCTTGGATTTCCCGGTAATTTCACATGCGGCCTCGATTCCGACGTCCTTGACCAATGCTTCAGTATGCTTCTTCAGATAGGCCCCGATATCTGCCATTTTTTTACCTTTGTTACCTGCAAACGCCCGCCCGATGTCCAAACGGGGGAAAGCGTCGGGAAATTTCCCATAACTGAGTCATAATTGAAATGTCATACATTGACTATCCCTCAGATAAGCGGGGGATTTTGTGAGTGAGTGGCGGCAGTTCAAGCCGGTAACGAGTGATTGCGAGGTGGTATTGTTTGGCCTCGCTGCGTTTTGGCCACATGTTGGCCGACGGCGTCGCTGTTGCAGATGTGGGGGTTCCATCCCCTAGAGCGTAGCTCGGCCTCTGCAGAAACAACGGCGACGTCGCTCCACCAAAATGATTGCTGTCTTGTTCCTTTCCGCCAAGCGATTTAGACCCGCGACATGGCAAAGCTGTATTTCAATTATTCCACAATGAACGCGGGCAAATCGACTGTGTTGCTGCAAGCCTCGCATAACTATCGCGAGCGAGGGATGCAGACCTATCTGATGACCGCTGCCATTGACGGGCGCGCGGGCGCCGGGCGCATTGCCTCACGAATCGGAATTTCGGAACAGGCTGATACGTTCCGGCCCGATGACGATGTGTTCGCCATGATCCAAAACCGCCTAAGCCAAGGCCGGGTGGCTTGTGTGTTCATCGACGAAGCTCAGTTCTTGTCGGATGATCAGGTCTGGCAATTGGCGCGTGCTGTGGATGATCTGGATGTGCCGGTATTGGCCTATGGGTTGCGGGTGGACTTTCGCGGCAAACTTTTCCCCGGATCAGCCGCCTTGCTGGCCCTTGCAGACGAGATGCGCGAGGTGCGCACCATCTGCAAATGTGGGCGCAAGGCCACTATGGTGATTCGTCAGGACGAGAACGGCAGGGCCATCACTGAGGGCGCTCAGGTACAGATCGGCGGCAACGAGACCTATGTCTCGCTCTGCCGCAAGCACTGGCGTGAGGCGATGGGCGACTAAACCGGATTGGGCAGTGCCCTGCCTGCGACAAAGGCCGCGACGTTGTCCAGCGCCATGTGCCCCATGCTGCTGCGTACTTCTTCGGTGGCCGTACCCAGATGGGGCAGCAAGGTGACGTTTTCCATTTCGCAAAGGGCCTGTGGAACTTTGGGTTCGAACTCATAAACATCCAGCCCTACCCCTGCGATCTGACCGGACTGAAGCGCCGAGATCAGGGCGGTTTCGTCCACAACCTCACCCCGCGCAATGTTGACCAGAATGGCCGAAGCGCGCATCGCCTCAAGGACCTGAGCGTTGATCAGATGGCGAGTGTCGGCGCCGCCAGGAACTGCCAGCACAAGGAAATCGACCGAAGCGGCCAGAGCCTGCAAATCGGGGATGAACTCTGCCGGGAAGTCCAAGTCTTTTGCGCTGCGGGACTGGTAAGACACCTGCATTCCGAACCCGAAATGACAACGCCGGGCAATGGCCTGCCCGATGCGACCCATTCCAACAATGCCGACACGCTTGCCTGTCACGTGATGGCCCAGCATCTGTGTCGGGTGCCAGCCCTGCCAATAACCCGATCGGACCAGCCGCTCGCCCTCGCCTGCGCGACGCGCCGTGGTCAGCAGCAGGGTCATCGCGATGTCTGCGGTTGCATCTGTGACAGCACCAGGCGTGTTGGTCACCTCAACCCCTGCTGCGCGTGCGGATTCGACGTCGATATGATTGTAGCCAACGCCGAAATTGGCTAGCAGTTTGCAGCGTACTGTACCGGCATCGGCAAAGACCTGCGCCGAGAACAAATCACCCAACGTCGGTACAACAATGTCGAATCCTGTCAAAGCGGACAGCATTTCCTGATGCGACATGGGGAGTGTGCTCTCACGTATCTCCACGTCGAACTCGGTACGGGCGCGGGCCTCGACCGCCGGTGTCATCGGGCGCGTGATCAACAGTTTCATCAGTGCATCCGTCCACCAGTTGGAACTTTGCCATCCGGTCCGATCAGAACGATCTCGCCGTTTTCATCGGGCAGCCCCAGCACCAGAACTTCGGACATGAACTTGCCGATCTGGCGCGGTGGGAAATTGACAACGGCCATGACTTGCTTACCCACCAGAGCCGACGGATCGTAATGCGCCGTGATCTGAGCCGAGGTTTTGCGCTCGCCGATTTCGTCACCAAAGTCGATCCACATCTTGATCGCAGGCTTGCGGGCCTCGGGATAGGGTTCGGCGCGGACCACCTCGCCTACTCGGATGTCGACTTTTAGAAAGTCGTCGAAAGAAATCTCACTCACGCGACAGCTCCTTGGATCGGTCGGTTGCTGCCTTAACGGCACGGTGCAGCAGGTCAGGGAACCCCTGTTCATCATGCATCAGCACTTCAAGCGCAGCTTGTGTTGTTCCGTTCGGGGAAGTCACATTAACGCGCAGTTGCGTCGGGTCATCCTCGGCCGCCATGGCCAATGCTCCGGCCCCCGCGACCGTGGACTTGGCCAGTTTCATCGCCAGTTCTGCAGGCAAACCTTGCGCCTCACCCGCTGCGGCCAGAGTTTCGATCAGGTGGAAGACATAAGCCGGGCCAGAGCCGCTGAGGCCGGTCACGGCGTCCATCTGAGCCTCATCCTCCAGACGCACTGTTTCACCCACTGCAGACAGCAGATTTTCGGCCAAATTCAGATCGTCACCAGAGGCGTGGCTGTTTCCGATCAGCGCTGTGATCCCCTGGCGGATGGCCGCAGGCGTGTTCGGCATTGCGCGAATGATGGGCGTGTCGACTCCCAGAACGGCTTCAAACGTGGCAATCGATGTGCCTGCTGCCACCGAAACAAACAGGCTTCTACCACCGCCCAGCGCCTGAATGGCTGGCAATGCCTCGCCCATCATTTGCGGTTTAACGGCCACAAGTACCACGGCAGGGGCTTCGGGCAGGGGGGTGTTGATGTTGACGCCCTGCCCTTTCAACCAGTCGGACGGGTACGGATCGATCACCCAAACGGACGCTGGCGGAAGGCCGTGTTCCAGCCATCCCGCCAGCATTGCGGACCCCATCTTTCCGCACCCCAGAAGCACAAGCCCCAGTTCGGCAACACGTGTCATATCCATTTGCCCCTCCCGCGTTACATATCGGTTTGGGGCAAAGCTTTACGCCCGGCCGTAGGCCTCTGCAATGGCCACTTGCATGGCTTCTTCTGGCTCTCGATTGCCCCAGGTCACCAGTTGGATCGCCGGATAATACCGCTCGGCGCTCATGACGGCGGCGGTGATCATCGTGTTGATCTGATCCGCGCTGGCCGTCTGTCCGCCTGCAAGGACCAGACCATAGCGGTAGACCATCAGTTTCTGGTTCGCCCAATAGGTAAAGGCACCTGCCCAGCACTGGTCATTCATCTTGTTGAGCAACTCATAGAGCTGCATTTCACGCTCGGCCGGCGGCTCCATTTCGAACGAGCACACCATGCGCAGCGTTTCGTCATAGTTTGACCAGGCCAGAGTGATTGAATAGGTCCGCCACTGGCCTTCGACGGCCATGGCAATCTGATCGTCCCCAATACGATCAAAATCCCAGTCGTGATGTTCGGCCAGATGTTCAACAATGTCGATCGGATGAATGTCTTCTTCGAGATACTGCTCGGAAAGGGCCATAATGCCACCTCACTAATCTCTAGCATTTCGGGGCTGGCAGCGCCCCAGCGCTAGTTGCCTGCTCTACAAGCCGGGCTTCCCCCGTAGGCCTGTACTAAATATGGTGCGATGTGGCGTGGGTTCTGGCAACCCTATTTCTTGGGGATAACAGCAATAAGTTGTGGACAGTCAGCAACGCAGGTCAAAATATTGGCACTTGGGCCAGCTTTGTCTTGATTAAATTCCGCAAAGCGTGAAAATACACGTCACCGCACAATCCGAGCTGGATTGCGCGGTTTCAAATGTTGCACAAAAAATTTTGAAACATGAAACGCCGAGGCGTTATTTGTCCAGTTTTGCCTCAAGCGCGGCGATACGCGCCTCAAGTGCTGCGTTTTCTTCGCGGGCCTTCTGGGCCATGGCGCGGACGGCGTCAAATTCTTCGCGTGTTACGAAATCGCGGTCGGCCAGCCAGCGGTCGATCATCGACTTCATCGCGTTTTCGGCCTCTTCCCGCGCGCCCTGCGCCACGCCCATGGCATTGGTCATCAGTTGGGAAACATCGTCCAGGATCTTGTTGCGGGTTTGCATGTGTTCACTCCGGTCTCACGGTTTATCTGTATATGGGCAAAGAATGGCGCGGGCTCAAGGTTGACTTGCCCTGCAAACCCCGGGCAATGAGACGCACATGCAGGCTGTTCTGAATTTCCCCGATCTGTCGCCCGAACTGTTCTCGATCTCGCTGTTCGGGATGGAGTTCGCGTTAAGGTGGTACGCGCTGGCCTATATCGCGGGCATTCTGATCGCCTGGCGGCTTGCGGTCATGGCGCTGCGCCGCCCGGCGCTGTGGCCCGCAGATGGCCCTCCGATGAAGCCCGAACAACTGGAGGATCTTGTCACCTGGATCATTCTGGGTGTGATTCTGGGCGGACGGCTGGGCTTTGTACTGTTTTACCAGCCCGCCTATTATCTGTCGCATCCGTTGGAGATCCTAAAGGTTTGGCAAGGCGGTATGGCCTTTCATGGGGGCCTGCTGGGCGTCATCCTTGCGTCCTACCTGTTTGCCCGTCGTCATCAGATCCCCACTCTGTCGCTGGGTGATCTGGTTGCCTACACCGTTCCACCCGGCCTGTTGCTGGGGCGGCTGGCCAATTTCGTCAATGCAGAGCTGTGGGGCCGCCCGAGCGAACTGCCCTGGGCCGTGATCTTTCCCGGCTTTGCTGCGCAGGACTGTCCGGGCGTGGTCGCAGGAATGTGCGCCCGGCACCCGTCGCAGCTGTATGAAGCCGCGCTTGAGGGCCTGTTGTTGGGCGCGCTCCTTCTGTGGCTGGTCTATCGCAGAGGGGCCTTTAAAAAACCCGGCATGATCATGGGCCTGTTTCTGGCCGGCTACGGCGCGTCTCGTTTTATTGTCGAGTTCTTCCGCCAACCAGATGCGCAATTCGTGTCGCCCGGCAATCCGCTGGGTTTGGCGTGGCATATCGGCGGCTATGGTTTGACCATGGGGCAGATCCTGTCACTACCGATGATTGCAATTGGGCTGTGGTTTGCCCTGCGTGCGCGGCGGGTGGCATGAACCTGACCGATCACCTGATCGCCCGCATCCGGCAGGATGGCCCGATGAGCGTTGCCGATTACATGGCCGAATGCCTGTTGCATCCAACGCTGGGCTATTACACGACGCGTGATCCTCTTGGGACCAAGGGGGACTTCACCACCGCGCCTGAGATCAGTCAGATGTTTGGAGAACTGATCGGACTGTCTCTGGCGCAAAGCTGGATGGATCAGGGGCGACCCGCGTCTTTCTCTCTATGCGAGTTGGGGCCTGGGCGTGGCACGCTGATGGCCGATATTCTACGCGCGACGCGGGGTGTACCCGGGTTTCACGATGCCGCACGAGTGGTGCTGGTCGAGGTCTCACCGGTGTTGAAACAGGTGCAGGCCGAGACCCTGAAAGATTACACCCCAAGCTGGATCAACAGTGTTTCCGACCTGCCGGATCAGCCCCTGTTGTTGGTTGCGAATGAGTTCTTTGACGCCCTACCCATTCGCCAGTTTTTGCGCGACGGCGACGGGTGGAGCGAACGTTTGGTGGGCGAGCGGGACGGCACGCTGCTGTTTGGGCGGGGTCCAATCGGACCACAAGTGGCGCTGAATGACAGGCTGTCAGATACCGGGGACGGTGATTTGGTCGAGCTGTGTGCAGCCGCGATTCCCATTCTGACTGTGATTGCCAGCCGGATTGCCAGCCATGGCGGCGCCGCGCTGATCGTGGATTATGGCGACTGGCGCTCGATGGGCGACACACTACAGGCCCTGCAAAGCCACAAACGCGCCGATCCTCTGGCAGCGCCCGGTCAGGCCGATCTGACGGCACATGTGGATTTTGAGCCTTTGGCCGAAGCAACCCGCACCTGTGGGTGCCGCCATACGCGCGTCACACCTCAGGGTGTTTTTCTGGAACGGCTGGGCATCACGGCGCGTGCGCAGGCTTTGTCCAAGGCGCTCAGCGGTTCTGAGCTGGACGCATTGATTGCCGCGCATCGCCGGTTGACGCATCCGGATGAAATGGGAAATCTGTTCAAAGTGATGGGCCTTTTCCCGGCCTATGCCGCCCCACCGCCAGGATTAGAGCCATGACATTGGAAATTCTGACCTCAGACTTGCTATCGCCATTGTGTCATGGGTTCTTCACCCGTCGCGGCGGGGCTTCGTCCGGCATCTTTGGCGGATTGAATTGCGGCTATGGCTCGTCTGACCAGACAGAGGTTGTGGCGTTGAACCGCAAGCGGGTGGCGGATGCTATGGGTGTTACGCCTGAGGCGATGATCGGTGTGCATCAGGTCCATTCACCCACGGTTCTGACCGCCGAAGGCCCGATCGATGGCGACAGACCCAAGGCCGATGCCATCGTCACTGCGACCCCCGGCCTCGCGTTGACGATTCTCACTGCGGATTGTCAGCCGGTTCTGTTTGCGGACCCAAAGGCTCAGGTGATTGGTGCGGCCCACGCGGGCTGGCGCGGGGCGTTGGACGGCGTGCTGGAAGCCACACTGGATGCCATGGAAGCGCTTGGTGCCAGTCGCAACGACATCAGCGCCGTCATCGGCCCCAGCATTTCGCAACGCGCTTATGAAGTGGGCCCCGAGTTTCTGGACGCTTTCATCGCCGATTCTTCAGATAACACCCGATTCTTTGCAAACGGGCAGGATGACCGACTGCAATTCGACCTGCCCTCTTTTGGCCTTCACAGGCTGCGGCAGGCTGGCGTTGGACAGGCAGAGTGGACCCGGCACTGTACTTATTCAGACCCGGATCGGTTCTATTCCTATCGTCGTGCAACGCACAGAAACGAAGCCGATTACGGCAGGCTGATCTCGGTCATAAGATTGTGATTCAGGCCCAGATTTAGGCGCCTTGCCACTTTTCCGCCACATTTGTTGTGTTTACCAGAAATAAGAATCGTAACGAGTTTTGCCAGCTATCAGATGAGTATCTGACGTTCGTGTTTTGAACGCTGGTGTGTTGAGTGAAAGGACTGTGCATCTTCACATTTCGTCTGCAAAACATCCCGGATAAGCCTTATCTGCGCCGCAAATCCGCGTCACAAAGGGTTCATACAGGATGTGGGAACAATCTTCCCGCGCAATGCAGGACCAGAAATATGAAACCCAAATCCCGCTTTCTCAAAGCCATGGTTGCCGCCACTCGGGACCAGAAGCTGGAAATGCCGTGGAAACGGGTATCAAGCCATTCTGCCAGGGTTGCCAGCCGTATTGCGGCCCGGCGCTGAAGCAGGAGAGCCCCAGGACCAAGCTGCCGGTCTGAATTTGGGGTAAACGCGCAACGGGCACACTCCGGCCCGATGTCGCTTAGGTCACAGGCAAAGATTTGTGACTTTTATCAGGAGTTTGTGTGTGTGCGGGCAATTGCCGCCCGTGAAGTACGAGTTTGTCTGGGGGGTCAATGTGTTGACCATTGGAACGCGAGATTTTGTCGCCATACGGGGCCGGAACGGTCACCGTCCAAGGGTTTTCCATTCGTTTCAAGACAAAGAACCTGTTCGTCAGGTGGGCCTGTACGGGGGTACGCCAGGCCTGTTCGGACATTTGAGGGGACGGAATATTTATGACTATTCCTAATTCACTGGCCCGTGCGGCCAGAAATGCCATCGAAACGTCGGCCATGCTGCGGGAAGCACCGCGGCCGGTCGCAAAACCCAAGGCGCAACTGCGCCGCTATGAAGTCAGCAGCCTGTTGCCAAACGGAGACGTGGCTCAAACCCGTCACATCGCACCCGCTCTGCCGATGTTTGAAGACGCCTTTTGCGCTTTTTCGCGCGGCTCGCTGGTTGAAACAGAACACGGACCGGTTGCGATTGAGGACCTGATGCCTGGCGACACAGTTCTGACGCAGGATGGAAGCTCGCAAACCGTGTTGTGGAAGGGATCTGTCACTCTGATCCCGGGGCGTGAGGATTCACGTGGGCGGACCCGCCCGCTGACTCGGATCATGGCAGACACGTTTGGGATGCAAAAGCCGATGTCGGGCGTAATCGCCGGACCCGCGGCGCGAATCGTCGGGTCTCCGGGGCATTTGCGGCACCTGCATGGCGGTGAACCGATTCTGACGCCGGTCGCCGAGTTTCAGGATGGGATGGGTGTGATTGAAACAATGCCGCCTACGCCTGTCGAACTGTTTCACATTTGCCTCAAACGGCATTCCGTTATTCGCGTAGATGGTTTACAGTTCGAGACATATCACCCAGGTGTGAACGCGGTTCGCATGATCAGCCATTCGTTGCGGTCGATTTATCTGAACCTGTTCGCTCACATCGAGTCGCTCAACGATTTTGGTCCGCTGCTGATGCCGCGCGCCGGAGATGGAGAGATCGACGCGATGTCAGCCTGAGCGTGATAAAAGGTACTGCATTATGGGGGGCATCATGCAGCTGGTACTAAGTTGGGTTCTATCCCTTGCGGTGGCTGCGATGCTGCCGCCAAACACAGCACATCCGAAACGTGTCGGCGTCACGCCATCCGGTTCATACGTTCTTCCAGAACGTCGAACGGCACGCCTGGCTCGTCTTTTGCGCCGCGGATAACAAGCGAAGTCTTGACGCTGGCCACGTTAGGCGTGGTCAGCAGTTCACCGGTCAAAAACTGCTGGAAACTGCTGAGATCTGGGGCGACGCATTTCAGGATGAAGTCGACCTCGCCATTCAGCATGTGGCATTCCCGAACCAGCGGCCATTCGCGGCAGCGGTCTTCGAACGCGCGCAATTCGGTTTCGGCCTGGCTGTCCAGCCCGACCATGGCAAACACCTGTACTTCGAAACCAAGTTCGCGTGAATTGACCTCGGCATGATAGCCGGTGATATAGCCGGATTCTTCCAGTGTGCGCACCCGGCGTAGACAGGGCGGTGCCGAGATTCCAACCCTTTTGGCCAGCTCAACATTGGTCATCCGACCGTCTGCCTGCAATTCCGCCAGAATTTTTCGATCAATATCATCCAGCCGAGTCGTGACCATAAAATGCTCCTGATTTTTCGGTTCTTATATCAGCCCCCCACACGCGCGCAATAATGTTTCGCACATGCGCAATTTTCTTTGTTTTCAAATCGCTCGTTTCCTGCGGATACAGCGCAAGGGGTCACAATCAGGATGGGGGTTTAAGCCGGGTCGGTCGGTCGCTATATCGGGGCGACGGGCTAACGGCCCATTTCAGGCAATTCGAGCGGGGTTAGCATGGCCGACACACGACACACCAAGGTTCTGATCATCGGGTCAGGGCCCGCAGGATACACCGCAGGGGTTTATGCCAGCCGCGCCATGCTGGAGCCCATTCTGGTTCAGGGGATCGAGCCCGGCGGCCAGTTGACCACGACAACCGAAGTCGAGAACTGGCCCGGTGATACCGAAGTTCAGGGACCGGACCTGATGGTGCGCATGCAGGACCATGCAAAGGCGATGGGTTGCGAAGTGATCGGCGACATCATCAGCGATCTGGACCTCAGCCATCGCCCCTTCACCGCCAAAGGCGACAGTGGCACAACTTACACCGCAGATGCGGTAATCCTGGCCACGGGCGCGCGCGCCAAATGGCTTGGTCTGCCGTCTGAAGAGAAGTTCAAGGGCTTTGGCGTCTCGGCCTGCGCGACTTGTGACGGGTTCTTCTATCGCGGACAGGAAATTGTGGTGATCGGCGGCGGCAACACTGCCGTGGAAGAGGCCCTGTTCCTGACCAACTTCGCCAGCAAGGTCACTTTGATCCACCGTCGCGATGAGCTGCGGGCGGAAAAGATCCTGCAAGACCGGCTGATGAAGAATGAAAAGATTGAACCGCTGTGGTTCCACGAGTTGGACGAAGTGATCGGCACTGACGCGCCATTGGGCGTGGAAGGCGTTCGCGTCAAACATGTCAAAACCGGCGAGATCACGGAAATCCCGTGCAAAGGTGTTTTTGTTGCCATTGGTCACGCCCCGGCGAACGAGCTGGTCAAGGACACGCTTGAGACACATATGGGCGGCTATGTCGTCACCAAGCCAGGGACAACTGAAACTTCGGTTCCCGGTGTGTTTGCGGCAGGTGATCTGACAGACCACGTTTACCGGCAGGCCGTCACAAGCGCCGGTATGGGCTGCATGGCCGCGCTGGATGCCGAACGCTTTCTGGCGGAAAACGAATAGTAGCAGTCTCTGGTCCCCGACACGGGTCGGGGAACACGCCCCGCCGCCTTGACCCTTCCGCAGTGCCGTATCAGGATTGTCACCAGACAGGCGAAAAACGGGTGAGCTTTTGAACAACGCTCTATGGCGCGGCGGGTGGGCAACCCGACTTCGGATCGGCAGCGGCCTGATCCTGTTCGTCTTTGCGTTTTTTCACTTCATTAACATCGGCCTGGGCCTGTTTCACACCGATTACCTGCACGGTATGCAGGATGGCCGGAAAGAGGTGACGCGCCACGACGGCATGAGCGTACTTCTCTATGCGGCGCTGTTCGTGCATGCCGGTCTGGCCCTGATATCGATCGCGCAGCGCAGGACATTGCGCATGCCATTCAGCACGGCGCTTCAGGTGGTTTTGGGCCTGCTGATCCCTTTGCAGCTGATCTCGCACATTGTTCACACGCGGGTCGCGCATGAGGTCTATGACGTCAATGACGAGATGGGGTACATCATCATATTGATGTGGCCCAGCGTTGCCGTCTGGATGCAAAGCGCGCTGCTTCTGATTGTCTGGGTGCATGGGTGCATCGGGCTGCATATGTGGCTACGACTTACCAGATGGTGGTCACAGGCGGTGCCTTATCTGATCGGCATCGCGGTCTTTGTTCCGCTTTTTGCGCTGGCCGGACTGCTGACCGAAGGTCGCCGCATCTGGGCCGATTTTGCTGACGAATTTCTGCGTGAACAGTATATTGAGCATTACAACTGGCCGTCCTCCGAAGCCTTTCAGACGCTGTTCAGCGTTAAAGACAACGCCCTGATCGCCTTTTGGATGGCTTTGGGCATAACGGGCCTTGTGTTCATTGGGCGTAAACTATGGCGACGTAGGCACTCCGTGCGCATCTCTTATGCCAAAGGGCCTGATGTCGTTGCGGAAAAAGGTATGACTTTGCTTGAGATTTCGCAGGCCAATGGCGTACCTCATGCCGCTTTATGCGGGGGCAAGGGACGCTGCACAACATGCCGCGTCATTGTTGAGGACGGCGGTGACGCACTGCCAGCACCTAGTGAGGTCGAGGCGCGCAGTCTGGCTGCAGTTGGCGCTTCGCCCCAGACACGACTGGCCTGCCAGATCCGCCCCACTGAGCCGACCACTGTTTTCCGTGTTTTCCGTCCAGATGGTGGGCGGATTCGGGGGCATGCCAGTCAGGGACAGGAACGCAAGCTGGCCGTTCTGTTTCTGGACATGCGAGGCTTTACCGCCCGCACAACGGGACAGTTGCCCTATGACATCGTGTTTCTGCTGAACCGGTTCTTTGATGCGGTTGTGCCCGCCATAACGGCTGAAGGCGGCATTGTGGACAAGTATATGGGCGACGGGCTGCTGGCGGTGTTCGAAAAACGCAATGCTGTGGCCTCTGCCCGTGCGGGGTTAAATGCGGCGATAGCGATCAGCCGGGCGCTGGATCTGTTCAACCAACAGCTTGAGGCAGAAGGAAGTCCCGGGATTCGCATAGGCATGGGATTGCATCTTGGCGATCTGGTCGTGGGCGAAATCGGCGCGCAAGGCCACGCCGCGAAAACGATCATCGGTGATGCGGTCAATGTGGCCAGCCGCTTGGAGAGCGAAACCAAAGCTCTGGGAGCCGAATTGCTGGTTTCTGACGAACTACTGCGCGCCGCGGGTGTGGATGTAGCACAAGCGGAGATCCGCGCTTTCGAGCTACGCGGCGTCTCAGAGCCGATTCCCGCGATGCCAGTGGTGCGAGCCTCGCAACTGGCTCCAAACGGACAAAAACAGGAACAGTCATACTCTGTGTAGGGGAATTCTTTCCGTTCTGAGGAACCATGTCACACAACTTTCTTCCGAATTAGAAATTCCTTCCAATTCTAGAAAAATCAGCGCATATCCTCCTTTGTTTCATTGACGCCGGTGGACTTCGCCCATCAGTCGGTGCAAATGCCCCGAAAACGCCTGATACCCACTGGCTAATCAACACTGCGATAAGAGTTTTCCAATGACGATGTTAAGCAATCTGGCCCCGATCCCCGAACTGTATGTGTCCTATGACTCGGCGCAGAAACTGAAGGTTGAGGCGGCGGATCTGACCAGCCATGACCTGAGCCCGCGCCAGATCTGCGATCTGGAATTGCTGATGAATGGCGGTTTCAACCCTCTGAAAGGTTTCCTGACCGAGGCCGATTATGACGGCGTAGTCGAGAATATGCGTCTGGCCGATGGCACGCTCTGGCCGATGCCGATCACGCTGGATGTCAGCGAGGACTTCGCTGAAAGCATCGAGCTGGGTCAGGACATCGCCCTGCGCGATCAGGAAGGCGTGATTCTTGCCACCATGACTGTGACCGACCGCTGGACGCCGGACAAAGCGCGCGAGGCCGAAAAGGTGTTTGGCGCCGATGACGACGCGCACCCGGCGGTGAACTACCTGCATAACGTGGCTGGCAAGGTCTATCTGGGCGGTCCGGTGACGGGCATTCAGCAACCCGTTCACTACGACTTCCGTGCCCGCCGCGACACACCAAACGAACTGCGCGCGTATTTCCGCAAGGTAGGATGGCGCCGCATCGTGGCGTTCCAGACTCGCAACCCGCTGCACCGTGCGCATCAGGAACTGACCTTCCGCGCCGCCAAAGAGGCACAGGCCAACCTGCTGATCCACCCTGTGGTCGGCATGACCAAGCCGGGCGACGTGGACCACTTCACCCGTGTGCGCTGTTACGAGGCGGTTCTGGACAAGTACCCGGCCTCGACCACCTCGATGTCGCTGCTGAACCTGGCCATGCGCATGGCTGGCCCGCGCGAGGCGGTCTGGCACGGTCTGATCCGCGCCAACCACGGCTGCACGCACTTTATCGTGGGTCGCGACCACGCCGGGCCGGGTAAAAACTCGGCCGGTGAAGACTTCTATGGCCCCTATGACGCGCAGGACTTGTTCCGTCAGTACCAGGATGAAATTGGCGTCGAGATGGTCGACTTCAAGCACATGGTTTATGTGCAGGAACGTGCGCAATACGAGCCGAATGACGAGATTCTCGACAAGGATGATGTCACCATCCTGAACATTTCGGGCACCGAACTGCGCCGCCGTCTGGCCGAAGGTCTGGAGATTCCCGAATGGTTCAGTTTCCCTGAGGTTGTGGCCGAATTGCGCAAGACCAAACCGCCACGCAGCCAACAGGGCTTTACCGTGTTCTTCACCGGTTTCTCGGGCTCGGGCAAGTCGACCATCGCCAACGCGCTGATGGTCAAGCTGATGGAAATGGGTGGGCGTCCTGTGACGCTGCTGGATGGCGACATCGTGCGTAAGAACCTCAGCTCAGAACTGGGCTTCTCGAAGGAACACCGCGACCTGAACATTCGCCGCATCGGCTACGTGGCCTCCGAGATCACCAAGAATGGCGGTATCGCCATTTGTGCCCCGATCGCCCCTTATGCCACCACCCGCCGGGCGGTTCGGGAAGAGATCGAACAATTCGGTGCCTTCTGTGAAGTGCATGTTGCGACCTCGATTGAGGAATGCGAACGCCGTGACCGCAAGGGCCTGTACAAGCTGGCCCGCGAAGGCAAGATCAAAGAGTTCACAGGCATCTCTGACCCCTATGATGTGCCACAAAATCCAGAGTTGTCCGTTGAGACAGAGAATGTCGACGTCGACAACTGTGCCCATCAGGTGCTGTTGAAACTGGAAAGCATGGGCCTAATCGCCGCAGGCTGACACCAGCGCACCACGACTTTTCGGCCTCCGGTTTCCGGGGGCCGTTTTTGTTTGTCCTGATTGACAAGCGCTGCACGGGTTGATGCTGTGTGGCGGGATGCCGGATAGACACATGCCATGAGTCGAACTTTGCCAACCATTGCCAGTTTCTGGTTCGGATCCGATCTGACCTGGCTGGAGCAGATCTGTATTCAGTCCTTTCTGGACCAAGGGCATGCGTTTGTTCTGTATCTCCCGCACGAGACTCAAGGCATCCCCGAAGGTGTCCAGACGCGCCCTGCCGGCGACGTTTTCTGGCCTCCACCCTATCCCCTGCAACCCGGCGACCGACAGGGCGTAGCTGTATTCTCTGACATCTTCAGATTGCATCTGATTCAGCAAAGCGAGGTTATCTGGGTCGATCTCGACGCATATTGCGTGAAAGCCTTCGACTTTTCCTCTGATTGGGTGTTCGCGCGTTCCAAAGCCGACGACTTTCCCACCGGGGTTCTGCGCTTACCCAATCACTCACAAACGCTTGCACTGATGCTGGACTTCGTGATGTCAGCAAACCCGACCCAACCATGGCGGGGTCGGCGTGCAAGACGGCATAATCTTGAGCGTATCGCTAAGGGCGAAAACTGGGGCATAGAAAGCCTGCCATGGGGCAGTTCTGGTCCCAAAGCCTTTGGGCATTTCTTGCGCCAAACCGGTGAAGACAAGTACGCGATGGCGGCCGAAACTCTTTACCCGCTGGCACCTGCCGAGCTTTGGAAACTGCATGACCCGAACGTGGCGTTGGACGACATCGAATGCGAAGTTACGCATTCGGTCCATGTCTACGGGCATCAGAAAAAGCTGTTGGCAACCCAGTTGGCCGGACTACCGGTTCCGGGATCATATCTCGATACGCTTTGCGCCCGACACGGGATCGACCCTCGGTCCGCGCCAATCACGCCACTGGACTGGATGCGACCTGCGCCAAGGGCCTAAGGGCAGAATGCTATTTCGATTTCCGACTGGGGTCGCCATGACCGGCCACTTAACGCACATCCGTCGGCAGATCGACCTGCCCGCGCATCAATACATGCCCACGTCCGGCGACCTTGATCCCGGTCATTCCATCTGTCGGACCGACGCGCGTGACGGTGGCCTGTCCAGGACGTCCCATGTCGTGGCCCTGTTCCGCGATGAAACTGTCTTTGGGCATCAATCCATATTTCCAAAGATACGCCGCCATTGCCCCAGTAGCAGACCCGGTGAAGGGGTCTTCGGGCGGGCTGGGTGGTGCCAGCAAAAGGCGCGAGAATGTATCACCTACATCGGTGGCTCCTTCGAGCGTCACCAGAAAGGGTTCAGCCATGTCCGAGCCCGAAAATCCCGCAGCCTCGGCCACTTTTCTCAACGGACCCTCGACCAGTTGAGCCGCCCGCAAGGCCTCATGATCGCGCAGAACGGTGATGCAGAAAGGCAGACCGGTTGAAACAAACTGAGGCGGAGAGATTATAGCGCTTTCAGGAAGGCCGATGGTCGAAGCCACCAGATCCGCCGGAACATGTGCACCAAATTGCGGTGCAACCTGGGTCATTTCGATCTCATCACCTGTCAACCGGATCGAAACGACACCTGCCCCGGTTTCCAGCGTCAGGCTCTCGCCCTCAATCATCCCACGTGACCGCATGGCAGCGACGGTTGCTATGGTGGGATGCCCGGCAAAGGGAATTTCCCGGCTGGCCAGAAAGTACCGCACGCGGATATCGGCCACATCCGATGGGCCAGTAAAGGTGCATTCGACCAAAGAGGTTTCGCGCACATAGGCCATGCACACCTGTTCGGACAAATGTGCACCGTCATGAACCACGGCACATCCATTGCCACCAAAGGCGCGGTCACTAAAGGCGTCTACCCAATCGAATTCGAACCAGCTCATGCGAAAAGCTCCCGGGAACAGGTCAAAGCGGTACAGTCCGCCAGTTCGTATGTGTCGCGTGTGTTGCGGGAATTGTCACGCCCCAATAAGCGCGGAGAGGCCGTTCAGTGAACGGCCACCGGGGACAGGTCATGCTGGCGGGCCAACACAAAAGCCAGCTTGCGGTCGGCTACCAGCGCCAGCTGCTGGCCATCGGAATCATGTACAGCATAAAGCTGGTTCAGATCCCCCGCCTGATCGCGCAGATCACGCGGCAGATCGGCAACCTCGACCGTTTTGACATAAACAATACGGTCGCCTTCGGTGTTGAGTTCTATCGGTGTATTCATTGCTCTTACCCCTTCCGTATGTTGATCGTTTGCACCACGGTTTCCGGCACAGCGCGGGTCAGATCCACATGCAGCAGACCATTTTCCATGATCGCCTCGCCCACTTCGACACCGTCAGCCAGCACGAACATGCGCTGAAACTGGCGCGCCGCAATGCCACGATGCAGGAATATACGCCCCTCGCTGTCATCGCGTTGACGGCCCCGGATCACCAGTTGGCGATCTTCGATGGTAATCGACAGATCCTCTTCGGCGAACCCAGCTACCGCAAGAGTGATGCGATAGGAAAAGTCCGAAGTCTGTTCGATGTTATAGGGCGGGTATCCTTCGTTGCCAGCCTTTGCAGACCGTTCCAGAAGGCGTTCCAGTTGCTCGAACCCCAAAAGATGCGGGTATGAGCCAAGAGTAAGTTTCGACACGTATTTTCGTCCTTTATTGTCAAAGCGACGTGGTGTGCGGCCCCGTTCTGGCAACCGCCTGTAATAGAATATGGGAAGAAACCAGGATGTCCACAAGGTCTGGCGCGATAACGTCTGACACACTATCTTGTTGGGTAAGCACCACAACAACCCCGAGTCGCCAATGAACGCGCCCACCGATCTTTCCATGAAAACTGATGAAGTTCTGCGGGTTGAGCTGGAAGTTTTCCGCCGTCAGCACCGCGATCTGGATGAAGCGATTGAAGCGCTACATGACCGGGGAACTGCGGATCAGTTGACGTTACGACGGCTGAAAAAAGAGAAACTGCGTCTGAAAGACATCATCCGCATCATCGAAGACCGCCTGACCCCCGATATCATTGCCTGAACGCTCTGTAGCGCATTGCCAGAGAACCGGATTTGGCTATAGTGCGCGCTCTTTCTGAGCGCAGGGACAAAAGCGGATGAGCGAAGTGAAAGTCGGGATCATCATGGGCAGTCAGTCGGATTGGCCCACGATGAAAGAAGCCGCAGATATTCTGGACGAACTGGGCATCGCTTATGAAGCGCGCATCGTGTCGGCCCACCGCACACCAGACCGGCTATGGGAGTATGGCAATACTGCCGTATCTCGTGGATTGCACGTGATCATCGCGGGCGCGGGCGGCGCTGCGCACCTGCCTGGCATGATGGCATCGAAAACGCGAGTGCCGGTGATCGGTGTACCGGTTCAAACGCGCGCCCTGTCAGGCGTGGATTCGCTGTATTCCATCGTGCAAATGCCCAAGGGCTTCCCCGTGGCCACCATGGCGATCGGGTCCGCCGGAGGGACCAACGCCGGCCTGATGGCTGCCGGTATTCTGGCTCTGCAAGACGAGGCTCTGGCCGAACGGCTGGACAACTGGCGCGAGGCGTTGTCGGCCTCAATCCCTGAGGAACCGCAGGGATGAGCCGGATCGGCCTCATCGGCACAGGTCACATCGCCGCCCCTATCGCGCGGTTGATGGCTACCAAAGGGCATGAAATCTGCGTGACCGAGCGCAATACCAAAGTTTCATCCGCTTTGAAAGCCGAGTTGGGCGTGACGGTCGCTGCCCCCCAGGAGGTGATTGATGCCTCGGACGTCGTGTTCCTGTGCCTGCGCCCGCATGTTGCAGCTGAAGTTCTGACCCCTCTATCCTTTCGCGCGGATCAACAGATCGTTTCGGTCATGGCGGCTGTTTCGGCCGAACACCTTGCCGAGTTGTGTGCGCCTGCATCGGATTTCGTGCAGACGATTCCACTGGGATTTCTGGAAACTGGCGGTTGCCCGATGGCCGCATTTGGCAATGATCAGCTGCTCGCCAGCTTGTTTGAGCCTGAGAATCCGGTGGTCAAAGTCGCCGATGAAGCTGCGCTGAACGCACATTTCGCCATTTGTGCCATGGTGCCCGGCATTCTCGATCTGATGGCCACCGGAGCCAAATGGCTGGGCGGTGTGACCGGTGATGCAGACAAGGCTGAGTTCTATACGACCCAGTTGATGTCAGGTTTCCTGGCCACGATGGAAAAAGGCACCGCAGGTCGGCTGGCGCAGGAACGTGACGCACTCGCGACAGAGGGCACATTAAGCTTGCAGATGACAGACACCCTGAAGGATCAGGGCGCGCATGACGCGCTGCATTCGGCGTTGAGTGCAATTGGCAAACGTTTGGAGAGTTGAAGATGGCAGAAATGCTTGCCCAAGGCGCGGTGATCGGAATTCTGGGGGGTGGTCAACTGGGCCGGATGCTGTCCGTGGCGGCGTCAAGGCTCGGCTTTGTCACACATATCTATGAACCGGGCGCGAACCCGCCTGCCGGGCAGGTCGCGGATCGTGTCACGACGGCACCTTACGACGACATCGATGCCCTGAAAGCCTTCGCCGATGCGGTGGATGTCATCACCTATGAGTTCGAAAACATCCCGACCGAGGCACTGGACATTCTGGAATCTCACCGCCCGATCCGCCCGGGACGCGAAGCGTTGCGGGTCAGTCAGGACCGTTTGACCGAGAAGAATTTTCTGCAAGACCTGGGCCTGAAAACGGCCCCGTTTGCGGATGTTTCCAATCTGGACAGCCTGAATTCGGCAATCGAACAAATCGGGACACCTGCCATCCTGAAAACCCGCCGCTTTGGTTATGACGGCAAGGGGCAGGCTCGGTTGCGCAGCCCCGAGGACGCCGAGGCTGCTTTGGCCGACATGGCGGGCGCGCCTGCTATTCTGGAAGGGTTCGTGGACTTCTCACACGAGGTGTCGATCATTGCAGCACGAGGGCTGGACGGCCAGGTGGCCTGTTTCGATCCGGGCGAGAACGTACATCGCGACGGTATCCTGCACACCACCACGATCCCTGCCCGTCTGTCACCTGCCCAGCGCACGGATGCAATCCTGCTGGCGGCCAACATTCTGAATGCGTTGGAATATGTGGGGGTCATGGGGGTTGAACTGTTTGTTACCCCTGGTGGTCTGATCGTGAACGAGATTGCGCCGCGCGTGCACAACTCGGGCCACTGGACGCAGAACGGCTGTGCCGTGGATCAGTTCGAACAGCATATCCGCGCGGTGGCGGGCTGGCCTCTGGGCGACGGGCAGCGCCATTCGGATGTGGTGATGGAGAACCTGATCGGAAACGACATGGATCGCGTGCCCGAGCTGGCCCGAGAACGGGACGTTGCACTTCATCTATACGGCAAAGCCGAGGTCAAAGCCGGACGCAAGATGGGCCATTTCAACAGGATCAAGCGTTAAAGTAATACTTTGCCTACGGCATCGTTGCGTTCAGAAAGCGTGCCGCAATGTCCCCTGACATGTGGCTGACACGCCCACCGGCCATGGTCGCTGCGACCCGGTGGGTGGCCGTGTCGAGAATGACCAAATCACCCCGTTTGCCGGGGGCAAGTGTGCCCCGGTCCGGCAGATCAAGCACTTTTGCGGGGCCCACAGAAATCAGGCTCCACGCACCTTCGAAATCAAGCAGACCGGTTTTGAACAGCATCAATGCGGCCCGGCGTGGGCTTGGGTAATGATAGTCAGAAGCCAGCGCATCGCAGAGACCCATAGCGATCAGTTCGACCGCACTGGCATTGCCTTTATGCGATCCACCCCGCACCACGTTGGGTGAGCCTAGGATGATATGATCCCCGGCAGAACGCGCGGCCTCGGCAGCGTCAAGCGTTTCCGGGAATTCGGCAATGCGGACACCTCGGTCGCGCCACCATGCCCTTGCTTCAGCGGTGGCGTCATCATGGCTGCCTAGACGTGTGCCCATATCTTTAAGGTCAGCACACAGTGCCTCGACCGCCGCTGGCACCTCGTTGCGACGCGCATGCATGCTGAGCAACATCTCAAAATGCGCCTCGGGATTGCGACCGGCCTTCAGCGCCTGCCCAGTCAGGCGCGGAGGCTTTTTGCCCTGCGCCAAGCGATCATGCGGCAGATGATCATTGAACACCACATAAGGCACCTGCCAATCAGCGATGCGGCGGGCCAATCCGGCATAGTCCTCAAGCATATTGGTCTCAAACCGCAATTGCGGGATCAGATCGGTGACGGTGCTGTCTTTCACGGCGGCAATGGCCCGAAACACCTGCGCCGCAAAGTCCGGTCCCCGCACGCCGCCTTCCCAGCTGTAAAACTGAGCCAGCACTGCTGTGGTAATACCGTTCGCAGCTAACTCGGCCTCGACCGAAAAAATACCTTCATTCATCTGCTTCATCGCTCCGCGTCGCGGGGCGATATGGCGTTCGAACCCGTCCCCGTGCAGATCGATGATACCGGGCAGGACAAGATAGCCGCTCAGATCAACCCTTCGCCCGGTGGGTTCTGCCTGTATCACGCCTTCTGCCAGGGTCAGGTCCGCGCGCGACAAACCCTGACCCGGCAACAGAACCTCTGCGCCGGTCAATGTCAGGTTCAATGCAGTCATCGTGAGGGCTCCGAGGCCGGGTTTGAGCAGTCTTGCCCGATACAGATCTCGTCTATTATGTCCATCACGCCATCGAGCCAAGTGATCTGCGGATCGAACCGTCCGAATTCGATGAAATGCAGTGCCTGGGCCATGACGCGCGGATTGTTCATCATGAAAGTGTGAGTCACCGGCAGAACAAGATGATCGGTCATGCCTTCGACTTTGGTGCTTTCAATCGAAACCTTGCCATCGTCGGGCCCATCGATGATCGAAGAAAATACAAGGTTCAGAGATTCATTTCCCGCAATGACACCCAGTTCGAAATCCACCGCGGGCAGACGACGAGGGATGCCTTCGGGCCCTGTGCTCAGCTGCAGACCAGCAGGACCGTTCAGATACCCGAACACCTCCCACGCGCTAAGCTCGTCGACCAGCTGACTGCCTTGGTTCGGCGGGCCCAGCATGACCGCTCGGCCCATGTTGGCGGGGTGATGATCCTTGAGCCAATACCGCAGCAGGATGCCGCCCATGGAATGCGCGACAACATTGACTTTATCTTCCCCGCAAGCGGCAAAAGCATCGGGCAGGGTCCGTTCAGCAAGTTCCGGAATGCCAATTTCGGTCGATGGGTATCCGGGGCGCACGACCTTATAGCCGTGTGCTTCGAACAACTCCTCCATCACGGCAAACGAAGCCTCGGTCCGCGCCAGCCCATGCAAAAGGATCACGCATTTCGCGCTGGCTGCGGCAGGGAAAATGAAAAACAGCAGGGCAATCAATAGTCTCATACGCGCCAGATAAAGCCTATGAGACGCCGATGAAAGCCCTAGCTCCGCTGACGTTGCAGCACGGCCAGCGCAATACCGCCCAGAACCACAGCTGCGCCAAAGACCAGCCGGGCGCTGGCAGTTTCACCCAGCAGCACAACACCCCCCAGGATCGCGATCACAGGCACGCTGAGTTGCACCACGGCAGCCACTGTTGGCGCAAGTTTCGGCAACACGCGATACCACAAAGCGTATCCCAACCCTGACGTAATACCCCCGGACACAGCTGCCAGCACATAGCCCATACCAGTCATGTGCCATTCTGCCCCGGTGACAAGCAGGGTTAATCCGGTGACAGGCAGAGCGATAAGGAAATTTGCCGCTGTGCCCTGCAAAGCATCTGGTTCAGATCGCCCTGCCAAAGAATAGGCGGCCCATCCGACACCAGCGGCAATCATCAGGGCGGTGCCCGCCGGGTCAACCCGCACCGTGCCCGATGGCCAAAGGACATAGGCCAAACCCGCCAAAGCCATGGCCGCGCCCGCCAACTGTTGCCGGGTCGGCAGCGTACCCTTGGCGGCCGTGAAAGCAAACATCGTGATTTGAACAACGGCAAACAAAACCAACGCACCAAGACCAGCATCCAGTGTCAGGTACGCCAGGGAAAACCCGATCATGTACAGAGACAATGAACCCGCTCCAATGACCCGCCGACGGTTGTGCAAAGGCAAATGCCCGCCACGTGCCAGAACCAGCGCGGTCAAAACCAGCGCGCCAGCCAGCACTCGCACAACCGCGAAACCGGCCGGATCGCTGGCGCCGCTGTCGATAGCCAACCGGTTCAGGATGGAATTTGCCGCAAAGGCGCACATCGTCAGGGCGGTCAGAACAAATAGTCTCATGGAACCCGCATATCCGGTTGCAAGCGATATGGACACTCACAATCCTTGGACATGCTGCCCGTTCTTCATCTTTTCCAAAATACTCCCGCCGGAGGCATAGCCGCAAAGCGGCTATCGGCAACAAAACGGGGCCGCCCGAAGGCGACCCCGAAAACTAGTACTGTGTCACCCCTCTCGGTAGCTTGGCCATTCAGCCAATCACCTGTCGGGACCGTCAGAATTCGCCGCGGCGAATTCGACGTGGTTACATCATGCCGCCCATGCCGCCCATGTCGGGCATGCCGCCTGCAGCAGGTGCGTCTTTCTGCGGCTTGTCGGCAACCATAGCTTCGGTGGTGACCAGCAGGCCAGCAACCGATGCCGCATCTTCCAGAGCGGTACGGACAACTTTGGCCGGGTCGATGACACCGAACGAGAACATGTCGCCATATTCTTCGGTCTGCGCGTTGAAGCCGAATGCTGCGTCCGAAGACTCACGGACTTTGCCCGCAACAACCGCACCATCGACACCTGCGTTTTCAGCGATCTGGCGCAGCGGCGCTTCGATGGCTTTGCGAACGATGTTGATGCCTGCGTTCTGATCCGCGTTTGCACCTTCCAGAGCGTCCAGTGCTTTACCGGCCTGAACCAGAGCAACACCACCACCCACAACAACGCCTTCCTGAACGGCGGCGCGGGTTGCGTTCAGAGCATCGTCCACACGGTCCTTACGCTCTTTCACTTCAACTTCGGTCATGCCGCCGACGCGGATAACAGCAACACCGCCTGCCAGTTTGGCAACACGCTCTTGCAGCTTCTCACGGTCGTAGTCGCTGGTGGTTTCTTCGATCTGAGTGCGGATCTGGCCAACACGGGCTTCGATCTCGGCTTTCTCGCCAGCACCGTCGACGATGGTGGTTTCGTCTTTGGTGATTTCGATCTTCTTGGCGGTGCCCAGCATGTCCATGGTGACGGACTCGAGCTTCATGCCCAGATCTTCGCTGATGACCTGACCGCCGGTCAGGATTGCGATGTCCTGCAGCATG
>NZ_JBXWSB010000014.1:0-60452 GCF_059613205.1 Ruegeria sp. BHSB064 | reverse complement strand
GCTGCCGCCAAACAGCTTTTCGGCAATTGTGTGCATGTGCATCAGATTGTCGGGATCAGCCCCCACGCCACCCAGAATGCCAAACACCATCTGGATAAAAAACGGCGGCTTCACCCAGCCCTGATCGACCACCCAAGCCAGATTGTAGAGGTGCCCCAAATCGTAGCATTCAAACTCGAACTTCGTGCCGTGACCTTCACCCAATTCCTTCATCGCATATTCGATATCGGCAAACGTGTTGCGGAAAATGAAGTCGCGGGTCATGTCCAGAAACTCGGGCTCCCAGTCATGTTTCCAGCCTGAATACTTCTGCATCATCGGGAAGATGCCGAAGTTCATCGACCCCATGTTCATGCTGGCCATTTCGGGGCTGGCCCGTAGTGCCGCACGCAGGCGTTCTTCGCGGGTCATGCCCAACCCGCCACCGGTTGAGACATTCATCACAGCACCGGTTGCTTGTTTGATGCGGGGCAGGAACTGCATGAAAAGGTCAGGGTCCGGATCTGGTCGACCGTTTTCCGGATTGCGAGCATGAAGATGGATGATCGAAGCCCCGGCCTCGACCGCGCCTATACTGGCCTCGGTGATTTCGTTTGGCGTGATGGGTAAGTGTTCTGACATGGTCGGCGTATGAATCCCACCAGTCGGAGCACATGTAATGATAACCGGTTTGCTCATAGCTTCATCTGCTGAACTTGTGCGCTCAGCCCCCCGTCCAGAACCCAAAGTTGACCGCTGGCATAGCGCGCCTCGTCCGAGGCCAGCCAGTTCACCAGATTGGCGATATCGGACGGCGTGCCATAAGTGCGCATCGGGTGCACATCGCGCACGGCCTGCTGCAACTGGTCAATGGTCTTACCGCCCCCACCCGAGCCATCGCCTGTGAAGAAACTTTGCAACATGGGTGTGTCGACATAGCCGGGGCATATGGCATTCACACGAATGCCTTCCGGCCCGTGATCACACGCCATCGCACGCGTCAGTGCATGAACCGCACCTTTGGTCGCGCAATAGGCGGCAAGGCCGGGGTCCGCAATGTACCCATCGTAACTCCCGAAATTGATGATCGAGGCTGATGTTCCCGACGCGGCCCCTTTGCGCAACAGCGGCAATGCATGTTTTGAAGTCAGGAACGTGCCCGTGACATTCACAGCGAAGGACAGGTTCCATTCCTCCAGCGTGGTCTGTTCAATGGTCTTTTCAATCTCGATACCAGCGGCGTTGACCAGAATGTCCAGTTGGCCAGCTTCGGCACCAACCTGTTCCATCGCGGCAATCGCATCAGCTTCCTGCGTGACGTCCAGTTTCACAAAGATGCTGCCGTCATCATCATGAGCCGCCAGAGATCCTTCGGGCGTCAGGTCAGCCGCATAGACCTGTGCACCCTCGCGCAGAAAACGTGCCACGATCGCGCGCCCGATCCCGCCGCGCCCACCGGTTACAAGCGCTGTTTTGCCGTCCAGCATCATTCTTTGGTCTCCTTCAAAGGCGGATAGCGATAGCGAGTCGCTGCAACCGTCCAGTCCATGTGATTGCGGACATATTCCTGCGTGGCGTCGCGCGGTGGATTGTAATCCCAGGCTTCACTGGCGCCCGCCTCCATCGCGGCGTGCAGAGCACGGCGGGACTTTTGCGTTGCAATGACGTCCGCGCGCAGGGTTTCACTGTTCCAACGTTGCGCCACTTCTTCAGCAAACTGCGCGGACTGCTCAGCGTAAGCCGGGTCATCGGCCACATTCACCTTCTCCAACGGATCCTTGGACAGGTCATAAAGCTGAGGTGGGTCCGGGTCGCAGTGGATATACTTCAACGAACCACGCCGGATCATGAATACCGGATAAGGCGTCATCTCGGCGCAATATTCACCGATGGCTTCATCCACAGGGTCGGTTTCTCCGCGTGCCAGCGGCATCAGGGATCGGCCGTCAATCGGTTCCCCGTAGATCGCATCAGAACCGCCAGCGATGTCCACAAAGGTCGGGAGCAGATCGAGCAGCGAGCAAGCGTTGTCGGCATACCCTTTGGCAACACCGGGGCCAGCCATGATCAAAGGCACTCGGGCAGAGTGTTCAAAGAAATTCATCTTGTACCAAAGCCCCCGCTCACCCAGCATATCGCCGTGGTCTGCGGTGACGATGACGATGGTATTGTCTAACGCGCCGATGTCTTCCAAAGCTTTGACTATCGCGCCGACCTTGCTGTCGAAGTAACTGACATTGGCCAGATAAGCGCGGCGCGCGCGGCGGATTTCTTCCACGGTCAGAGGGACATAGCTTGCCTCAATCCCATCCATCACGCGACGTGAGAACGGGTCTTGTTCCTCGGGCGTTAGTATAAATTCCGGCATCGGGACGTCTGCGTCGGAATACAGGTTCCACCACTCGGGCTTGGCCACATAGGGGTCATGGGGATGAATGAAGCTGGCCACCAAGCAGAACGGAGCATTATCCCCAGCCGCCCGATCGCGGCCCCTGTCGATCAACCAGCGGCGCGCGGCAAATTCGACCTCGTCGTCATAATCCGTCTGGAACGTGGCGACTGCCTCGCCACTTTCCTTGACGGTTTGCATGTTGTGATACCACTTGTCGATCCGCTCGTCCGGGGCTTCCCAATCCGGGGTCCAGGCAAAATCGGCGGGATAGATGTCGGTTGTCACACGGTCCTGAAACCCGTGTTTCTGGTCCGGCCCGACAAAATGCATCTTGCCCGACAGGCAGGTCCGGTAGCCTAACGCCTTGAGGTAATGCGCAAAGGTCGGGACCGAGGCGCGAAACTCGCTGGCGTTGTCATAAGCAGCGATCCGGCTGATCAACTGCCCGGACATGAACGCAAATCGCGACGGTGCGCAAAGGGGTGAGTTGCAATAGGCCGCGTCAAATCGCATCCCGCGCGCGGCAAGCGCGTCAATATGTGGGGTCTTGACCGTGGGATGGCCGTACGCGCCGCAAAAATGCGGCGCCAGTTGATCGGCCATAATCACAACGATGTTGGGCCGTTTCACGGTGCAGCCTTTGCATAGGCGTCCAGTACAAGCCCGTGGAAATGATGCACCGCATGTTCTGATTTGCCCGAACCATTGGGATCATGCACGATCCGACCTTGCGTAAAGGCCGGGGTGCTCATCCCGCGCTGAACGCTTTCGACAATGTCGATGTCTTCGCGTTGCAGAACCTCATCGAGATAGCGGATGGCTTCCAGCTCGGCCTCATCAGGTTCCGGGGTTTCAAGGAAGAAATCATAGGTTTCGAGCGTCCGGTCAGGACCTATCGGGATGATATTCAGCACGATCATCGAAGACCGCCCCGGATAGCGCATCAGACATGTTGTGGGCCACAACCACCAAACTGCATGGGTGCGCACAGTTGCATTGGACACGTCATAAGCCGTGTTGGCACCCTTACCCGCCTCGGCCATGTGGCTGGAGTAGATGCCGTATGTGGTCACCTTGTAGGTGTCCATATCGACCAGATCACAGAAATCCTTGTGCGCTGTCGGGCAGTGATAGCATTCAAGGAAGTTGTCGACGACGTTCTTCCAGTTCGACTTGATGTCATAGGTCAGGCGATGACCAAATGTCAGTTGCTCGATATCCGGTGCCCAGTGGCGGATTTCGGTTTCCAGATTTCCGGAAACTTCGCGCAAAGGTGCCGCGTTAGGGTCTAAATTGACGTAAATGAACCCGGCAAACTCTTCGACCTGTACTTGGTCCAGACAGATATCCGAAGTTTTGAAGTCGGTGAGATTCTCAGTCTCGGGCGCGCGCACCAATTGGCCGTCCAGTTTGTAGACCCAGGCGTGATATGGGCACATGATGCGTGTGGTTTCACCTTCGCCCGACAGCAGATGATGGGCCCGATGTTTGCAGACATTATAGAAGGCGCGCAGTGTGCCCTCGCGGTCGCGCACAACGGCAATTGGACGTCCGGCGATTTCGACGGTTGTGTATGACCCCGGAGCGCGCAGTTTTTCAACGTGGCACACCCATTGCCAGGTCTTGGCTAGCACTTCGTTTTGATCGACCTGAAACCAGGACGGATCAACATAGGCTTCGGCTTTCAGAGAACTGGTATTGTAAGGATCCGTGCTAAAACCATCGGAAATCCGCTCGAACTGGGTTTTGGACGGCAGCTGGCTCATGGGTGGCTCCACAGCTCAGGGGCAGGCATTGCCCCGATGATTGACGTGTGGCGCGTATGATCTTCTGAGTCTTTGTTGGTTACTTAACTTTTTCCGCCTGATTATTTTCCTTTTTGGCCAAATAAATGATTCCGATGCTATCAGTCTTTAGCCTTGCGATGCATCGGCCAGGCGCGGAATTCGAATGGAACCCTGCCCTCGACCCGGTCGCGCGTTGGGGGCAGGCCAAATCTTTCTTTATACGCCCGGCTGAAATGCACGGGGCTGGAAAAGCCCGCAGCCAGGGCGACCTCTGCGATGGGAAGTTCGGTCTGCGTGACCAGGCCACGCGCCCGATCCAGCCGAATGTCACGATAATAAAGCGCAGGCGTTTTCTTGATGTAAGTCGCGAACAGCCGATCCAGTTGGCGATGAGAGATTCCCGCGCGCTTGCAAATCTGGGGAACGGGAATGGGCTCCTCAAGATTGGCCTCCATCACCTGAATCGCCGTTTTAAGCTTGGCGGGCACTGTCGTTCCCAAAGGCTCGGTCCCTTGAGGTTGTTGTTGTTCCGCAGGGCCGCGTAATCGGTCGTGAAACACGTACCTGGCCGCTGCATTGGCAAGGGCGCTGCCATGTATCCCCTGAAGAATCTGCAAGCCAAAGTCAGTTGCTGCAGAACCGCCGCAACAGGTAAGCCGATTGCCGTCCATAACATAAAGATTCTCAACAACCTCTATCTCTGGATAAAGCTCCTGCAATGCATCGATATGCTCATAATGAACGGTGGCGCGCCGCCCATTTAACAGCCCGGCCTGCGCCAGTATGAAGGCGCCCGTATCCAAGGCACCCAAAGTCGCGCCGCTGCGCGCAAGTTGGCGCAAGGCTGTTCCCAGTTTGGATGTCAGGTGCCGTTCCGGTGTCCAACTGGACGAGACAATGACGATATCCGCCTCGGAAAAAGGAAGCGCATCAAGCGATTTAGTTTCAATGCCTGCACCATTGCTGGACACACAGAAACCGCCTGCTTCTGACAGGAAGTCCCATTTGAAATAGGGCTTTCCATCCAGATAGTTGGCCGCGCGAAACGGGTCGATGAACGCCATGGTTGCTGCCATATTGAAGCTGGGCGCAACTATCACCAGCACGCGCGTCGAAACCTGCATCTCCTGTGTCATCGATCCTGATTCCAAGCTTGCATCACCACATCCCAGAAAATGTCTTTTGATTGCGAGACACAAGGTTTCTTGGGACTTGGCTGAAGCTGATAAACTCGTCTCACCAGCGCGTGACATGGGATGTCAGGCAATTGCATGTTGGTTCAAGTCAGGTCACCTTGGATCTGAAAGGAGACCTGACATGACACGGACTGCTTACCTCGACACGCTTAAACCAGCCCTTCTGTTCACGCTGATCGGCTTGGCGGCGATGCTGCGCGCTTTGCCTGCGCCGGCGGCGGGAACAGAAACACTGACAGTAGCCGGAGGATGTTTCTGGTGCGTTGAATCTGATTTTGAGTCGGTCCCCGGGGTCATCGAGGCGATTTCAGGTTACACTGGTGGCAACTCAGAAAATCCCACATATGATCAGGTCACAAAAGGAGGAACCGGCCATTACGAGGCGGTTCAGATCACGTTCAATCCGGCTCAGGTCTCGCGTGAAACACTTTTGAACATGTTCTTCCGCTCAGTCGACCCCACAGATGCCGGGGGGCAATTCTGCGATCGCGGCGACAGTTACCGCACGGCAATTTTCGTCTCTAACACAGGGGAAAAAGCTTTGGCCGAAAAAGCAAAAGCAGATGCGCAGCGGGCTTTGGGCCAGACAGTTGTAACGCCCATCCTGAATGAAAGCACTTTTTACCCAGCCGAGGCGTATCATCAGGATTACTACAAGGGGAACAAACTGATCTTCACCCGCTTTGGGCCCAAGCGACAGCACAGCGCGTACAAAGCTTACCGCAAAGCTTGCGGCCGTGACGCACGCGTCAAACAGCTTTGGGGTTCCGACGCTCCGTTTGTCGGATCTTAATCGAAAGACGCGTCGCGCACCTCTTTCAGGTCAGGAATAACATCAGCCGTCCCGTGCCGCGTAACCATCAGGGCCGCGGCGCGGTTTGCTTGCAGAATAGCCTGTTCCATAGGCATCCCACGATCCATGCCCGCCAAAACATAGCCGGTGAAGGTATCGCCTGCCCCTGTGGTGTCGACAGCCTGCACCTTGTGCGCTTCAAACTCGACCGGATCACTGCCATTCTGCAAATACCGCGCGCCTTTTGAACCCAGCGTGACAATCACGTGCCGCACTGGCAGATCAGCCGCGCTTAACCCGGTTTCCTGACGCAGCTGTTCAGCCTCGATCTCGTTGAGGATCAGGAAGTCCAGATATGGCAGAACCGCCTTTACCGCCTGGGCCTGAAACGGTGCAGCGGCATAGCACACGGTTAATCCCATCCGGTGCCCCAACTGCGCGGCTTCAACCTGTGCGTTGGTTTCATTCTGCAGGATCAGCAGGTCACCCGTGCTTGCCGATGACAGCGCTTGTCCCAGATCGCTGACCTCTAACGCATGATTGGCACCGGGATACAGGATGATCAGGTTTTCGCCCTCAGCATCCACGGCAATAATTGCGTGCCCGGTCGGTACATCTGCCTCTGAAATGTAACGCGTATCCACGCCATATTCCGTCAATCGGTCTTTCGCCCAGCGCCCATCATGGCCGACAGCGCCGATATGGCTGACACGCGCCCCGGCCCGTGCCGCTGCCACCGACATATTGGCCCCCTTGCCGCCCAGAAACCGGTCCAGCCCAAGGGCGGCCAGAGTTTCCCCCGGCGCAGGCAAATGCGGCAGGTCATAAACCATATCCGCGTTGATCGAGCCGAGGTTCCAGATCGTCATGACTTATCCAATATCGCATGAGGCCAGAATGGCCATGTTGAGAATGTCGTTCGCGGTCGAAACGGTGGAACAGATCTGAATCGGCTTATCCACGCCCGACAGGATCGGGCCAATGACGGTCGCGCCGCCCATCTCCTGCATCAGCTTGGTCG
Source organism: Ruegeria sp. BHSB064 (assembly GCF_059613205.1). Classification (NCBI taxonomy): domain Bacteria; kingdom Pseudomonadati; phylum Pseudomonadota; class Alphaproteobacteria; order Rhodobacterales; family Roseobacteraceae; genus Ruegeria; species Ruegeria sp. BHSB064. Next base: position 53,284 of record NZ_JBXWSB010000014.1, on the reverse strand, counting down.
AGATCGAGGCAGAGTGCCGCGCCGGAACGATCAAGATGTTCGCCGGACCTGTCAGACGCTGGAAAGGATAAGTGGCCTGCTGATCCACGTTCAGGGCCACATCAACCGTCATCTCGCCTTCATACTCGAAATCAACGCCGCGCTGGTCCAGAACTGCGGGCGCGCGGTGCATTTTCTCGGCGCGTTCCGAGACCGGATAGCCAAATGTCGAGAAACTGACAAACGCAACCCGAGGCTCCAGACCCATGTGTCGGGCGACGGCTGCAGAGCGCTCGGCGATATTGGCCAGATCGTTTTCGTCCGGCCATTCATGCACCAGAGTGTCCCCAATCAAGACAATCCGACCTTTGTGCAAAAGGGCCGTCACACCAGCAGCCCCATGCGCAGCATCGGCGTCAAAGACGTGATTGATCCGATCCAGCACATGAGCCGACTTGCGCGTCGCGCCCGTGACCAGCCCATCCCCGTGACCATGGGCCAGCATCAATGACGAGAACACGTGCCGATCCCGCGCAGCAAGGCGGTGAATGTCCTTGCGGTCAAAACCCTTACGTTGCAGGCGCTCATAAAGGAAGTTCGAATAAGTCTCGAGATGGGTGGTATTGGCGGCGTTCACAACTTCGATTTCTCGTACCGCATCCCCAAGACCCGTGGCTTCCAGCTTTTCTTTGACATCATCCGCGCGTCCGACCACAAGCGCTTTACCAAAGCCTGAACGCTGATACATGACCGCAGCGCGCAGCACCCGTGGATCATCGCCCTCGGCAAAGATCATCCGGCTTTGCGCCTGACGCGCACGGGCGTTCAAACCGCGCAGGATGCTTGCGGTCGGATCCATGCGGGATTTCAGGCTTAGTTCATACGCGTCCATATCAATGATCGGGCGACGTGCTGCACCAGTATCCATTCCGGCCTTGGCAACGGCTGGTGGAATACGGTGGATCAGCCGCGGGTCGAACGGTGTCGGGATGATATAATCGCGCCCGAAAGTCAGCGATTTGCCATAGGCCATCGCGACCTCATCCGGCACATCCTCGCGCGCCAGATTGGCCAGCGCGTGGGCGCAGGCAATCTTCATCTCGTCATTGATGGCGCGGGCATGGATGTCCAATGCACCCCGGAACAGGTAGGGGAAGCCAAGTACGTTATTGACCTGATTGGGATAATCGCTGCGCCCGGTGGCGACGATGGCATCAACGCGCACCTCATGTGCTTCTTCCGGCGTGATCTCGGGGTCAGGGTTCGCCATCGCAAAAATCACCGGGTTGTCCGCCATGCTTGCGACCATTTCTTGTGTGACCGCACCTTTGACCGACACGCCAAGAAACACATCCGCGTCCTTCATCGCATCTTCCAGCGTACGCAAATCCGTGGAGATGGCGTGGGCGGACTTCCACTGGTTCATACCTTCGGTCCGGCCCTGATAAATCACGCCTTTGGTGTCACAGACAATGCAATTCTCGTGCCGTGCGCCCATCGCTTTCAGCAATTCGATACAAGCGATCCCTGCCGCGCCCGCACCGTTCAACACGATCTTCACATCCTCGATCTTCTTACCCGAAATATGCAGCGCGTTCAGCAAACCCGCGGCACAGATCACCGCCGTCCCGTGCTGATCGTCGTGGAAGACAGGGATATCCATCTCTTCTTTCAGACGCTGTTCGATGATGAAACACTCGGGCGCTTTGATGTCTTCCAGATTGATGCCGCCAAAAGTCGGCCCCATAAGGCGTACAGCACGGCAGAACTCATCCGGGTCTTCGGTGTCCAATTCAATATCGATCGAGTTCACATCGGCGAACCGCTTGAACAGAACAGATTTCCCTTCCATCACAGGTTTTGAGCCCAGCGCGCCAAGGTTTCCCAAACCAAGTACCGCCGTCCCGTTCGAGATCACAGCCACCAGGTTGCCCTTGTTGGTGTAGTCATAAGCAGTCTCAGGCGCTTCGGCGATGGCTTCACACGGAACGGCCACGCCGGGGCTGTATGCCAGTGACAGGTCTCGCTGCGTGGTCATGGGAACAGTGGCTTGCACTTCCCATTTGCCGGGGGTGGGGTCCAGGTGAAAGGCCAGTGCCTCTTCTTTGGTGATCTTCGCTTTGGGCATGGGAAATGTCGTTTCTTTGCATCTGTTGGGCTGTTGCCTCATAACGCAGGCAACGGCGCGCCTCAACGACAATACGTTTTCGCCTTTCGTCGCAGGGGCCGGGTTTGTAAGGTCACGCCCGGAAACGCCAAAAGGGGGCCGCCTTTGTCCACAGTCACGCCGATGATGGCGCAATACCTCGAGATCAAAGAGGCCCACGCCGATGCATTGCTGTTTTATCGCATGGGCGATTTCTACGAAATGTTCTTCGAAGATGCTGTCAATGCCGCCGAAGCGCTGGATATCGCCCTGACCAAGCGCGGCAAGCACAATGGTAACGATATTCCCATGTGCGGTGTGCCAGTGCATTCGGCCGAAGGGTATTTGCTAACCCTGATCCGGAAAGGCTTTCGCGTCGCTGTTTGCGAACAAATGGAAAGCCCTGCCGAAGCGAAGAAAAGAGGCTCTAAATCGGTCGTAAAGCGCGATGTTGTGCGTCTGGTGACACCCGGAACACTGACCGAGGACGCCCTGCTTGAGGCCCGCCGTCACAACTTTCTGGCCGCCTATGCCGAGGTTCGGGATGAGGCCGCTCTGGCCTGGGCCGACATCTCGACCGGTGCGTTTCACGTGATGCCGTTGACCTCTGTGCGCCTCAGCCCGGAACTGGCCCGTCTGGCCCCGTCCGAGTTGATCGTGGCAGACGGGGCGCAAGACAGGTTGCACGAAACGGTTCGCGATCTTGGGATATCGCTGACGCCGGTGGGACGCGCCAGTTTTGACAGCACGGCAGCGGAAAAGCGCATCTGCGGTTTGTTTAACGTCGGCGCGCTGGACGCATTTGGAAGTTTCGGTCGTGCCGAAGTGTCGGCGATGGGTGCGCTGATCGACTATCTGGAAATCACGCAAAAGGGTAAACTGCCTCTGTTGCAAACCCCGCTCAGGGAATCTGAAGACCGCGTCGTTCAGATCGATGCTGCCACGCGTCGCAATCTTGAACTGACACGGTCGCTTTCTGGTGGACGCGCCGGTTCGCTTTTGTCCGTGGTGGATCGCACCGTCACTCCGGGCGGTGCGCGGTTGCTGGAGCAGCGCCTTTCCAGCGCGTCCCGAAACCTGGACATAATCCATGCGCGTCTGGATGCAGTCAGCTTTGCAGCCGCAGACAGCCTGATCACGACAGACTTGCGTGAAGCGCTGCGCAAAACACCGGATCTGGACCGCGCCCTGTCACGGTTGTCCCTCGAACGAGGAGGCCCGCGCGATCTGGCCGCCATTCGCAACGGACTGGCGCAAGCCGCTAAAATTGCAGAAATGTGCGAAACCCAAGATTTGCCAGTTTTATTGTCGACCGCAGTCCAAAACCTGACCGGGTTTGACGACCTTCTCAGCCTGCTTGACGAAGCGCTTGTCGCCGAACCACCCTTGCTGGCGCGCGATGGTGGTTTCATCGCCCCTGGCTTTGACACCGAATTGGATGAGGCCCGCACGCTACGCGATGAAGGCCGCTCGGTCATCGCCGGATTTCAGCAAAAATACGCGGAACACACGGGCATCACCTCGCTGAAGATCAAGCACAACAACGTGCTGGGGTATTTCATCGAAACCACCGCGACCCATGCCGAGAAGATGCTGAACCCGCCGTTCAGCGAAACCTATATTCACCGTCAGACTACCGCCAATCAGGTGCGATTCACCACCGTCGAACTCTCGGAAATCGAAACTCGCATCCTGAACGCCGGGAATCTGGCGCTTGAGATTGAAAAGCGGCTCTATCAAAGGCTTTCTGATGAAATTTTGGCCCTTGCCGCCCGACTTAACCAGGCCGCACGGGGGCTGGCTGAACTGGATTTAACAACGGCATTGGCCGATCTGGCACGTGGTGAAAACTGGTGCCGGCCACAGGTCGACAGCTCTCGCACCTTCGACATTCAAGGTGGCCGCCATCCGGTTGTAGAACACGCCCTGCGCCAGCAAAGCGGTGATGCCTTTGTCGCCAATGACTGCAACCTCAGCGCTGATCAGGGTGCGGCCATCTGGTTGTTAACCGGTCCAAACATGGCCGGTAAATCGACCTTCCTGCGCCAAAACGCCCTGATCGCTCTGCTCGCCCAAATGGGCAGCTACGTGCCTGCTGAACGGGCCCATATTGGCGTCGTCAGCCAACTCTTCAGTCGGGTCGGCGCGTCGGACGATCTGGCCCGCGGTCGATCAACCTTTATGGTTGAAATGGTCGAAACAGCTGCGATCCTGAACCAGGCCGACGACCGTGCGCTGGTTATTCTGGACGAAATCGGCCGCGGCACCGCCACTTATGACGGCCTCTCAATCGCGTGGGCCACACTGGAATATCTACACGCCTCCAACAAATGCCGCGCTCTTTTTGCCACGCACTATCATGAACTCACAGCTCTGGCTGGCAAACTTGAAGGTGTCGAAAACGCAACCGTTGCGGTCAAAGAATGGGAAGGTGAAGTGATCTTCCTGCACGAGGTTCACAAAGGTGCCGCCGACCGATCTTATGGTGTGCAAGTCGCCCAACTTGCTGGCCTGCCAGCATCGGTTGTCGAACGCGCCCGTGTCGTTCTGGATCAATTGGAGAAAACCGAACGCGAAGGTGGAAAGCAAAAAGCTCTGATCGACGATCTGCCATTGTTTTCAGCCGCGCCACTACCTCCGCCACCTGCCCCAATGACCTCGCCTGTCACGGATATTCTGGACGATGTCTTGCCGGACGAGCTTACCCCTCGTGAAGCACTCGACCTGATCTACAAACTGAAAGAGGCGGCCAGAACCTGACCGCCCCTTCATCTTTTCAAAAATACTCTCGCCGAAGGCTTGGCTTTGGAAAAGCCAATCAGCTTGCCGGCGTCGAAGACACGCCAACCTGCGCCGGGCGCAGCAAACGGTCGTGCAGCATGAACCCTTCGGCAGATACCTGAATGATGTCCCCCGCTTTGGTGCCCGGCACCGGCGCTTCGAACATCGCCTCGTGCACGTTTGGATCGAACCGGTCTCCGACCTCAGGTGTGATCACCTCAATCCCGTGCTTCTGGAACACATCCTTCAGCGCACGCATGGTTAGTTCGACGCCTTCCAGCAACCCAGCAGCCACTTCTTTCTGCTCATCGGTGGCGGCCTCAAGCGCACGCTTCATGTTGTCGTAAACCGGCAGCATGTCGCGGGCCAGCTTCGACCCGCCATACTGTTCCGCATCCCGGCGTGCCTTGTCGCCACGCTTACGCGCATTCTCAGCATCCGCGAGCGCGCGCATGAACTTGTCTTTATAGTCATCCCGCTCGGCGCGCAGCTCGTCGAGCTCCAGCGCTTCGTCGCTGATCTCTGCAAACTCTTCGGCCAGCTCTTCCGCTTCCGCAGCCATGATATCGTCCAGAAAATCTTCGTTCTTGGGCTCTGCCATCTCTTACCCTCTAGCTCCGGTCGGATATCAACTTGCCGACCAGTTGCGCCGTATAATCCACGATCGGCACGATCCGTCCATAATTCAGACGCGTGGGCCCGATGACCCCGACCGCACCGATTATCTTACGATCAGCGTTCATATATGGAGACACCACCAAAGAGGAACCCGAAAGTGAGAAAAGTTTGTTCTCAGACCCAATAAAAATGCGCACACCTTCGCCATCTTCGGTCAATTCAAGAAATTCCGCGATGTCACGTTTGCGTTCCAGATCGTCAAACAGGGTCCGAATCCGGTCAAGTTCTTCGGCCTGACCCGGTTCGTTCAACAGATTCGCCCGTCCACGCACGATCAAACGGGCCGAGTCGCTGCCATCTCCGTCCCAGGCGGCTATTCCACTTTCCACCATCTCACGCGCCAGAACGTCAATTTCCTGCTTGCGCGCGTCGATCTGCGTTTGCATCTGTCGACGCACTTCGCTCAGCGTCCGCCCCTCGATAAGCGCATTGAGGAAATTCGCAGCCTCGCGCATTGAACTGGGGGTTTGCCCCGGCGGCGGGGTAAACAGACGGTTTTCCACATGACCATCCGAGAAAACCAGAACCACCAATGCCCGGTCATGACCCAGTGAAACAAATTCAATGTGCTTGATTTCCGATTCATGCTTGGGCGTCAAAACCAGCGAGGCGCCTTGTGTCACGTGTGACAAAGCAGACCCCACACGGTCCAGCATTCCACCCACATCACCTGTGTTAGAGCCTAATGTCTGTTCCAGTTTCTGCCGATCATCGGCACCCAGATCGCCGACCTCAAGCAATCCATCCACAAACATCCGCAGGCCCTGCTGCGTTGGAATTCGACCGGCGCTGACATGGGGACTGTCCAGAAGGCCCAAAAATTCCAGATCCTGCATCACATTGCGAACGGTCGCGGCACTCACTTTTTCGGACAGGGTGCGCGTCAATGTACGGCTGCCAACGGGCTCACCGCTTTCCAGATAGCTTTCGACAATCAACCGGAATACTTCACGCGACCGGTCGTTCATCTCATCCAGAATTTTGCTCGCTTCGCTCATGCATCTTCCCCTGCTCGTTTGTCATTAAATCGCAGGCAAATGAAAGGTCAATCGGGGTTGCATCGTAACGCTGCGGGGCGTTATCCCCAACCCAGCAAACAAAGGAATTCCGATGCGACCCTCTGGAAGAGATTTAAGCGAAATGCGCGCCGTTTCAATCGAGACGGGGTTTACCAAACATGCCGAAGGTTCCTGCCTGATCAAAATGGGCGACACGCACGTTTTGTGCACTGCAACGATCGAAGATCGCGTGCCGCCCTTTATCAAAGGCTCGGGCCTGGGTTGGGTCACAGCCGAATACGGTATGCTGCCCCGCGCCACCAATACCCGGATGCGGCGTGAAGCTGCCAGCGGCAAGCAAGGCGGTCGCACCGTGGAAATCCAACGCCTGATCGGTCGCGCCCTGCGCGCGGGTGTGGATCGGGTCGCGCTGGGTGAGCGTCAGATCACCGTGGACTGCGATGTGATTCAGGCGGATGGCGGCACCCGCTGCGCCTCGATCACCGGCGGTTGGGTTGCCCTGCGTCTGGCCGTGAACAAGCTGATGAAAGCGGGCGACGTCATCTCGGACCCCTTGGTGGACCCAGTCGCTGCTGTGTCTTGCGGAATTTACGCCGGTCAACCGGTTCTTGATCTGGATTACCCGGAAGACAGCGAAGCCGGCGTCGACGGAAACTTCATCATGACCGGATCCGGCAAACTGATCGAAGTGCAGATGAGCGCCGAAGGCTCAGTCTTCAGCCGCGCGCAAATGGATCAACTGATGGATTTGGCCGAAAAAGGCGTCGGCGAACTGGCGGTTGCGCAAAAGGCCGCAACCGCATGACCCGCAAGTTCGATGGGGACAGGCTGCTGGTCGCCACCCATAACAAAGGCAAGCTCGAGGAGGTGGCGCATCTTCTCGAACCTTTTGGCGTCACTGTTGTGGGTGCGGGCGACATGAACCTGGCTGAGCCTGATGAGACCGAGGACACTTTCGTCGGTAACGCCCGGATTAAGGCCCATGCCGCCGCCAAAGCCACCGGCCTGCCTGCCCTGTCGGACGATTCCGGGATCACCATCGACGCGCTGGATGGTGCGCCGGGGGTTTACACGGCTGATTGGGCGGAAACGGGGAATGGTCGCGATTTCCTTATGGCGATGACTCGCGCCCACAATGAGCTAGAGGCTAAAAACGCCCCTCACCCGCGCACCGCGCAATTCCGTTGTACACTGGTTCTGGCCTGGCCCGACGGACATGATGAAGTGTTCGAAGGCATCGCCCCCGGCCACCTGGTCTGGCCGATCCGCGGCAAGGACGGCTTCGGCTACGACCCGATGTTTGTCCCCGATGGCCATGACATTACCTTTGCCGAAATGGATCGCTGGGAAAAGAACAAGATCAGCCACCGCGGCCGCGCGGTTGAGAAGTTCGTGAAAGGCTGCTTTGGCGGATGATTGGCGCAACGGGGGCTTTGGCCTGTATGTGCATTGGCCATTTTGCGAGGCCAAATGCCCCTATTGCGACTTCAACAGCCATGTTTCAAATAATATTAATCAAAAACAATGGCTTGCTGCTTATCTGAGCGAGCTGCGCCGCTCTGCCTCTGAAACGCCGGGTCGCGTCCTGAACACGATCTTTTTTGGCGGTGGCACCCCGTCTCTGATGGACCCGGAAACCGTTGCCGCCGTAATTGATGAGGCGCGCGCACTCTGGCATCCCTCCAACGACATGGAAATCACGCTCGAGGCTAACCCTGGCTCGGTTGAGGCTGGCCGGTTCGCGGCTTATCGGGATGCAGGCGTCAATCGAATCTCGATGGGCGTTCAGGCCCTGAATGACGAAGATCTGCGTCGACTGGGCCGTATCCATACGGTCGCCGAGGCGCGAGCCGCTTTTGACATTGCACGTGCCTGCTTTGATCGTGTGAGTTTTGACCTGATCTATGCCAGACAGCACCAAACACCCGAAGCCTGGCAGGCGGAACTGAACGAAGCCCTGTCAATGGCTGTAGATCACCTGTCGCTGTACCAATTGACGATTGAAGACGGAACGGCTTTTAGTGATCGCTATGCCGTTGGAAAACTGCGCGGCTTGCCCGAAGATGACAGCGCCGCCGACATGTATCTGATCACGCAGGACATTTGCGAAGCCCACGGTTTGCCTGCTTATGAAGTGTCCAACCATGCTCGCGCAGGTGCGGAGTCCCAGCACAACCTGACCTATTGGCGTTACGGAGACTATGTCGGCATCGGTCCCGGTGCGCATGGACGGGTTACTCTGAACGCCCAAAAATACGCAACCGAGACATACCTGAATCCGCAACGTTGGCTTGACGCAGCCGAGCGCGGCAGTGGAGAAAAAGGCAGAACCTTGTTATCCGAAGAAGATCAGGGGAACGAGTACCTTATGATGGGTATGAGGATCGCCGAGGGGCTAGATATAGATAGATGGGAGAAGTTGTCCGGTCGAAAACTTCCAAAGAACTCTGTTGATCATCTCTCTGAAATAAAAATGGTTGAACATGAAAACGGCAGGCTGCGCGCCACTGCGGCCGGTCGCGCCGTACTGAATGCCGTCATCCGGGAACTTTTGAGCTAACCATGCATTACCTTTGGGCCGGTCTGGGATTATTATGTGTTGCCCTGGCGATGGTTGGGATTGTGCTTCCCCTATTACCAACCGTGCCGTTCCTGTTGTTGGCAGCGTTTTTCTTTGCCAGATCATCCTCGCGGCTTCACACTTGGCTGCTGACCCATCGACTGTTCGGGCCGATGATACAGGATTGGCAAAGTTCGGGTGCTATTAGACCTGCAGCAAAAAAAGCGGCGACCGTTTCAATCGCCGCCGTTTTTGGCGTTTCGATTTGGATGTCCGCCCCGATTTTTGTTTTGGCCATTCAGGCCGTCGTTCTGGGCGGCGTTCTGATATTTATCTGGACACGGCCTAACGGCTGAGTTTGGCACACAGATCGTCTAGCTGGTCCAGATTCTCGTAAGTCAGAACAACTTGACCCGTTTCTGTTCCGGCCTTGTGATTGATCGCAACTTTCATAGCCAGAATCGCAGACAGGTCTTTTTCCAGCGCACGCGTATCAGCGTCTTTGCCCGCATCCAGATTTCTGGACCGGGATGAAGGCCGATCATCGCCACTTTGTTGTTGCTTCTTGACCAATGCTTCGGTTGCGCGCACCGACAATCCGTCTTTGACGACCTGTTTCGCCAGTTCTGACGGATTTTCGGCCGTAATTAAGGCGCGTGCATGCCCTGCGGATAATTTTCCTTCAATAACAAGGGTTTGCACATCAATTGGCAGGGATAACAGGCGCAAGAGGTTCGCAATGTGGCTACGGCTCTTGCCCAAAGCCTCAGCGAGCTTTTCCTGCGTATGGCCAAAACGATCCATCAGCTGCTTGTAACCAGCTGCCTCTTCCACTGCGTTCAGGTCCGCGCGCTGGATGTTTTCAATGATCGCAACTTCCAGAACTTCGGTGTCGTCAAAATCCCGCACAATGACCGGAATATCATGCAGCTGCGCCATTTGCGCCGCTCGCCAACGACGCTCCCCTGCAACGATTTCGTATTCATCCGCCCCGATCGACCGGACAATCAAAGGCTGGATAATGCCCTTTTCCTTAACCGAGGCGGCCAATTCGTCCAGCTGCTCGGGCAGGAACGTGCGGCGCGGCTGATTTGGGTTCGCTTTCAGCTTTTCGATTGGAACTTTCAGATCAGGTCGGCGCGCTTCGGCTGGCGCCCGTCCTTCTGCTTCGGGGTTCACATCCGCCATAAGGGCAGACAGACCGCGCCCCAACCCTCTGGATTTTGCCTTCTTGGCGCTCATGTCGCCCTCCTCATTTCCGCCTAAGCAGCGGTTTTATTGTTCTTGTGCATGATCTCGCGGGCCAGATGCCGGTAAGCCATCGCACCAAGCGAACCCGAGTCATATTGCAAGACCGGCAACGCATATGACGGAGCCTCACTGACCCGCACATTTCTGGGTATCTTTGTCTTAAAGACCATCTCACCCAGATTGTCACGCGCATCCTTTTCAACCTGACGGGACAAGTTGTTGCGGTTGTCATACATGGTCAACACAACACCTTCGATTCTCAGGTCGGGATTTGCGGTTTGGCGAACCTCCCGGATCGTCAACATCAACTGAGAAAGACCCTCGAGAGCAAAGAACTCACTTTGCAGCGGAACAAGCACGGAATGTGCCGCAACCATGGCGTTGACGGTCAACAAGTTCAACGAAGGTGGGCAATCTATAAGGATGAAATCCAGGTTAAAGGCGTCAACCGCAGTCTGCCGCAGCGCATCGTGCAATAAATAACTGCGCTTTTCATTCGAAATAAGTTCTATGTCAGCAGAGCTCAAATCCACTGTGGCAGGAACAACCAAAAGGTTTTCGATCTCTGTTTCCTGAACGACAGCCTCCAGCGGGGCATCATCAAGTATGAGGTCATAGGTTGTCCAATCCCGATCTTCGACACCCAATCCGGTGGACGCATTTCCCTGGGGATCCAAATCAACCACCAACACCCTGCAACCAGATTCAGCCAAACCGGCCGCCAGGTTGATTGCCGTTGTTGTCTTTCCCACTCCACCCTTCTGATTGGCGACCGCAATAATACGAGGTCCTGAAGGTCGGGACAGATCAACCACGTGATACTCCTTTAATTTTAAGGATAACGGCCTGAAGTTCAGTTAAACTTGTAATCGGCTCGGCGCAGAATTTCCATTCCTCTTGCGCCTCGGACAGTTCTTTTTTCCAGTTTACGCCTTTGGGCAACAAGGCCGTGCCACTCTTGCTTAAATGCCTGTCGCAAAAGGACAATAACGTTCGTAAATCTGCTAATGCGCGGGCGGAAAGGATATCCGCGCCCAAAGGATCAACACTTTCGATTCGTTTAGAAATCACTCGGCACGTTGTTCCACACTCCCGAGCAACACTGCGTAAGAAGGCAGATTTCCGTTGATCGCTTTCAACAAAAGTAAATTGCGACTTTGGTGATTGATCTGCGGCAATCAAGGCGCATACCATACCTGGAAATCCACCCCCACTGCCTAAATCCACCCAGCTCTGAAACTGTTCCGCGCAGCCATAAACTTGCACGGAGTCAAGGATGTGGCGCTCCCAAATGTGTTCAAGGCTATTGCGGGACACAAGATTGATCTTGGGATTCCAGCGCCGCACCATTTCCACGTAGACTTCCAAGCGCTCGAATGTTTCACGTGAAACATTCAATCGTTCAAATACAGAATAGTCGGGTGTCATGCCTGTCGAAGCCTTTGGTCCCGACGGAGTTTTGCAAGAACAAGGGTCAGCGCGGCAGGCGTAACACCTTCTACGCGACTCGCCTGAGCAATGTTTTCAGGTTTGGCCTGGGAGAGCTTTTGTTTCATTTCCGCGGACAGACCATCTAAGGCGAAATAGTCGAAATTCCGGGGAATTACGTAAGATTCATCTCGTTTCATTGCTTCCACATCACGCTTCTGGCGCGCTATGTAGTTTGCGTAAAGTGCGTCGCGTTCAATCTGCAGCCTGATTTTCTGGTCTACATTTTGCAGATCTGGGATCAATGGCAACAAATTATCGAAGGATACGTCCGGAAATGCCAAGATCGCCATTCCATCCCTGCGATTGCCATCCTGGTTGACGTTTATTCCAGCGGAAAGCACTTCTTTCGGTGTATAGGTGCGCTCTGTCAATTTGGTTTTTACAGCATCAAGCTGAGCCATCTTTTCTTCGAAGTGCACCCGCCGGTTGGATTCAACGCATCCAAGATCAATACCAATCGGCGTCAAACGCTGGTCTGCGTTGTCTGCGCGCAAGGAAAGACGGAATTCAGCTCGTGACGTAAACATACGATAGGGTTCAGCCACGCCGCGCGTGGTCAAATCATCTATCATCACACCGATGTAGCTGTCAGATCTGGTGAAGTGCACAGGATCACGGCCTTGCACCTCTAGCGCCGCGTTGAGGCCAGCGACCATTCCCTGCGCGGCCGCCTCCTCATAACCCGTAGTACCATTGATCTGGCCTGCCAAATACAATCCGGGAACATCGGGCAGCGACAGGGTTGCAGTCAAGACACGAGGATCGACGTAGTCGTACTCAATAGCATATCCGGGCTGTAGGATCTCTGCATTTTCAAGACCTTTAATGGATCGAACGTACTGCAGCTGCACATCTTGCGGCAATGAAGTCGAGATACCGTTCGGGTAGATCGTATGATCGTTGACGCCTTCTGGCTCCAGAAAAATCTGATGCGATTCCTTGTCAGCAAACCGCACAATTTTGTCCTCAATAGAAGGGCAATACCGAGGACCTATGCCATCAATATGACCGCCGTACATGCCGGATTTCGAAAGATTGGCCTCAATAATCTCGTGCGTTTTCGCGTTGGTATGCGTGATTCCACAAGAAATCTGAGGAGCAACCACGTCTGTCGATAGAAATGAAAACAGTGTTGGCTCTTCGTCCCCGTCTTGACGCTCGAGATCAGACCAATCGATTGTCCGCCCATCCAAACGCGGGGGCGTGCCTGTTTTCAACCGACCCAGTGGCAGATCATAACTGTCCAAACGTTCCGCAAGCTTGATGGAAGGGCGATCGCCCATGCGACCACCGGGGCGAGATACATCGCCGATATGGATGACACCGCGCAAAAACGTGCCAGAGGTCAGAATGACAGCGCGTGCAGAAATCTCTGAGCCGTCTGCAAGCGAAACTCCGGAAACGCGGGGGCCGTCCATAACAAAATCAACGACCTCTCCGACAATAACGGACAGGTTGGGCTGACTCTGTGTTTCTTTCTGCATTGCTGCCCGGTAAAAGGCCCGGTCTGCTTGTGTCCTGGGCCCCTGCACCGCAGGACCCTTTCGCCGATTCAGCAGACGGAACTGAATACCAGCTTGATCCGCAACACGTCCCATAACGCCATCCAGGGCGTCAATCTCGCGTACCAGATGGCCTTTTCCTAAACCACCAATTGCCGGATTGCAGGACATTACTCCGATATCTGATGCAGACAGCGTTACCAACGCGGTATCAGCCCCCATCCTGGCAGACGCGTGCGCAGCCTCGGTACCGGCGTGTCCAGCTCCAATAACGATCACATCAAACTTCGAATGTTTCACGTGAAACACTCCTTACTTTCCCAAACAGAAGCTAGAGAAGATTTCATCCAGCAGTGTTTCGACATCTATTCTACCAACCAGAGATTCAAGAGCTCGAATGGCAGTTCTCAGCTCTTCTGCCGCGATATCATACAGGTCCGGACCTGATTCCAGAACCGCGATTGCAGACTGAAGCGAATCCAATGCCCGGTTAATCGCTATGCGATGGCGTTCCCGCGTAGCGATACCATGGGTGGTAGTTCTTTCACTTAGAACACGCGATATCTGGTTTACAAGCGTATCAACTCCCTGCCCTGTCTTCCCGGATACTCCCAGACCTTCTTCACCTCGAAGATCAGCTTTTGGCAAAACATGAATGTCACCAGCTTGCATCTCAACACCCAATTCTTCCGGCTTTTCCGATAGAAAAACACGAAGGTCGGCAGCTTCCGCTCTGCCGCGTGCCAGCTCGATGCCCAGGTTTTCAACGTGATCTTCAGTTTCTCTCAACCCCGCCGTATCCAACAAGGTTACTGGCAATCCGGCCAGATCCATTCGCACTTCAATCACGTCCCGCGTGGTTCCCGCGTATTCCGAGGTAATGGCCGCCTTCCGACCAGCCAACGCGTTTAGAAGAGTGGACTTACCTGCATTCGGAAGACCAACAATAGCGACTTCAAACCCTGTCCGGATGCGTTCAGCGATTTTCACACCCTCTGCCTCACGGCGAAGATCGGACATGACACCGGTGATCAAGTCGCGAACTTCAGGTGTTACATCAGTTGGCACCTCTTCATCGGCAAAGTCGATGACAGCTTCCAACAAAGACGCAGCCCGTATCAAATCCCGGCGCCACCGTTCTGCCAGTGTACCCAGTTCGCCAGCCAGAATGGTTTGGGCCTGCTTACGCTGAGCTTCGGTTTCCGCGTCTATCAGATCCGCCAGGCCTTCAACCTGAGTCAGGTCCATCTTACCGTTTTCAAGCGCCCGGCGCGTAAACTCACCCGGTTCCGCAATGCGCAAGCCGTCCATATCCGACAAACACCGCAGCACAGCGTTCACAGATGCGGTGCTGCCATGAATCTGCAACTCCGCCACATCCTCTCCGGTGAAGCTGGCCGGGGCCTGGAATGTCAGAACCAACCCGTCATCCAGACGCGCACCACTCTCATCCCGCAACGTGCGCAGGACCATGCCACGTTTGGGAAGCGCATTTCCTGTAAGGCGCGCCGCTGCGAAATGAGAGTCAGGGCCAGAGAGGCGGATCACAGCCACTCCAGCTTTACCTTGCGCGCTGGCCAAGGCGAATATCGTATCCATTCGAAGGCCTCGCTTGGGTCAAAGACCAGTGTCAGGTGTTCATCGAATCGAAGAACTCGCCGTTTGTCTTGGTCTGTTTCAACTTGGACAGCAGGAACTCGATTGCGTCGGTGGTGCCCATCGGGTTGAGGATACGGCGCAGAACGAAGGTCTTGGCCAGATCGCCCTTGTCGACCAACAGGTCCTCTTTCCGGGTACCGGACTTGAGGATGTCGATGGCCGGGAACACGCGCTTGTCTGCGATCTTGCGATCCAGAACGATTTCCGAGTTACCGGTGCCTTTGAATTCTTCAAAGATCACCTCGTCCATCCGGCTACCAGTGTCGATCAGCGCGGTGGCGATGATGGTCAGCGATCCACCCTCTTCAATGTTCCGTGCCGCACCAAAGAACCGCTTGGGCCGTTGCAGAGCGTTTGCATCCACACCACCGGTCAGAACTTTACCCGAGGATGGGACCACAGTGTTAAAGGCCCTACCAAGTCTTGTGATCGAGTCGAGAAGAATAACAACATCTCGTTTATGTTCGACCAAACGCTTGGCTTTTTCGATCACCATTTCCGATACAGCCACGTGACGCGTTGCCGGTTCATCGAAGGTCGAGGATACAACCTCACCCTTCACCGAGCGCTGCATGTCGGTCACTTCTTCCGGGCGTTCATCGATCAGCAGAACGATCAGGTAACACTCCGGGTGGTTTTGTTCGATCGAGTGCGCGATGTTCTGCAGGATCACCGTCTTACCCGTCCGCGGCGGCGCCACGATCAGCGACCGCTGGCCTTTACCGATGGGCGACACAAGGTCGATCACTCGGGCCGACTTGTCCTTGATGGTGGGATCCTCGATCTCCATCTTAAGACGCTCATCCGGGTACAGCGGCGTCAGATTGTCGAACAGGATCTTGTGCTTGGCCTTTTCCGGATCTTCGAAGTTGATCTTGGTGACCTTGGTCAGCGCAAAGTAACGCTCGTTATCGTCGGGGGCTTTGATCTCACCTTCGACCGTGTCACCGGTCCGCAGCGAGTGCTGGCGGATCATGTCGGGCGATACATAGATGTCGTCCGGACCCGGCAGATAGTTCGCTTCGGGTGAACGCAGAAAGCCGAAGCCATCCTGCAGCACTTCAAGTACGCCGTCGCCACCAACGGTCCAGCCCTCATCCGCGCGTTCGCGCAGGATCTGGAACATCATCTCGCCTTTACGCATGGTCGAGGCGTTTTCGATTTCCAACTCTTCGGCCATCGCCAGAAGGTCTTTGGGGCTTTTGGCTTTCAGGTCGGCCAGATTCAGGGCTTCAGTTGTCATGATATATACCTTCACCGCGATCAGCGCGGCACGAAGTGGAATTTCAGTACGGAAGATACGCCGCCCGGACGGGCGTGTTGATCCCTACATAAGCGCGACTGCTTTCGGAGTCAAACGGGCCTTCAGAACTTCAGAATGACCGCCAGAACGATGATAACCATCAAAACGGTCGGAACCTCGTTCATCATGCGATATTGCCGCCCAGTGAGCTTATTTCGCCCTTCCAGGAAATCCTTGCGCCGGGCCATCAGCCAGTGATGGAACCAGGTCATGCCGATCACGGCTGCACCTTTGACCCAGGGCCAGGACCAATCCCATCCAACAATGCCCGGCGTGAACACCATGATCAGGCCGCATACCCAAGCCACGATCATCGCTGGGCGCATAATCACACGCAGCAGCTTTTCTTC
Source organism: Ruegeria sp. BHSB064 (assembly GCF_059613205.1). Lineage (NCBI taxonomy): Bacteria > Pseudomonadati > Pseudomonadota > Alphaproteobacteria > Rhodobacterales > Roseobacteraceae > Ruegeria > Ruegeria sp. BHSB064. The sequence goes on along the minus strand of NZ_JBXWSB010000014.1, from coordinate 36,565 downwards.
CATTTCAAAGAAGATCTCTTGTGCCCCGTCGACAGCCTGAGCTTTTTCAACGTGATAGACAAACAAGCGTGGTAGATAGAACAGACCCGCCATCCAAGAGATCATAGCCATGATATGGAGAGACTTCACCCATGGGTACAGCGTGAAAAGAAGATCGGTCATCTTGACTCCGAGCGTTGTTCGGAACTCTCCCTAATAAAAAAATAAGAAAAGAAAAAGGAAGATGGTTTTGTAGGGTGTTCAAAAACCGTGGATTACTGTTTTACCCATTTGTTTTCCCCAAGGTGGACAGAACAATCTCAGCTTCCAATGATTCTGTTGAAATAAAAAATTTCACAATAAAAACAATTAATTATATATACATGACAGACGGGTGAACTGGGGATAAGTCTTTGGGTATCGTGGGATGATTCAGTTATCCCTGTGATCAGACTTATCCTTGTCCCGGCTGGATGGGATTTGAGCGACTCGGGGATCTTTGACGCGGTTTTCCCGGGGTTGCGTGTCAACCGGAAAACCATACAAAGCACCCCAGAACTCTCATCGACTTGCACACGGGGTTTTCCACATGTCTGTCCCCATTCTTCTGGCATCGGGATCTGCGATACGGGCGCAGCTGCTTGAGAATGCAGGTGTACCATTCACCGTTCAAACCGCGCGCGTGGATGAAGAAACAGCCAAGCGCGCCTTGCTGGCTGAAAACGCGTCACCACGGGATATTGCCGACACGCTTGCTGAAATGAAAGCCCGCAAGGTCAGCGACAAGAACCCAGGCGCTATGGTACTGGGGTGTGATCAGGTTCTGGATTTTGACGGTCAGCTGCTGTCAAAACCTGAAACCCCGGAACAGGCGTTGGCTCATTTAAAAGCGATGCGCGGCAAACGGCACATGCTTTTGTCTGCGGCCGTGATCTATCAGGATGGAGAGCCGATTTGGCGGCATGTGGGACAGGTACGGTTGCGGATGCGGGCCAGTTCTGATGCTTATCTGAAAGACTATGTCTCAAGGAACTGGGACAGTATCCGCCATGCGGTCGGAGCCTATAAGCTGGAAGAAGAAGGTGTCCGCCTGTTCGCCAGTATTGACGGGGACTATTTTAATGTTTTGGGTATGCCCTTGTTGGAGCTTCTCAATTTTCTGGCTGTCAAAGGGGTGATCGATCAATGACGGACTACCGGGTTCCACTGGCCGGGGTGATCGGACATCCCATCGGGCATTCACGTTCCCCGAAACTGCATGGCCATTGGCTGAAGACGTATGGCCTTGCCGGGCATTACATCCCGATGGATGTTGCCCCTGCCGATCTGGAAACCGTGCTACGTACGCTGCCCAAAGCGGGTTTTGTTGGGGCTAATGTGACTGTTCCACACAAGGAAGCAGCGTTGAAGATTGCGGATCACGTATCCGACCGCGCAACGGTGATCGGCGCTGCGAATACATTGGTGTTTCGTGAAGATGGCTCGATCCACGCGGACAATACTGATGGGTATGGTTTCATGGAAAACCTGCGCAGCGGCGCGCCGGACTGGAATGCCAAAGACGGCCCGGCTGTAGTGTTCGGGGCCGGCGGCGCAGCGCGTGCGGTTCTGCAAGCCTTGTCCGATGCAGGCGTACCCGAAATCCTGTTGACCAATCGAACGCGCGCCCGTGCGGATCATCTGAAGGAGGAATTTGGCCAGCGTATTCGCGTTGTAGATTGGGTTCAGGCCGGGAATGTCATCGAAAACGCAGAACTGGTGGTCAATACAACCTCGTTGGGGATGCAGGGCCAGCCTGAGTTGCGGGTTCCACTGGATGGGTTGCAACCCGGTGCCGTGGTCACCGATCTGGTCTATGCTCCGTTAAAGACAAACCTTCTGAAAACCGCGGAAGAGGCTGGCTGCACCACGGTTGATGGTTTGGGCATGCTATTGCACCAGGCGGTTCCTGGGTTTGAGCGGTGGTTTGGCGTGCGCCCCGAAGTGGATGCAGAGACGCGCGCGGCGGCTTTGGCATGAGTTTTGCCCTTGGCCTGACCGGTTCCATCGGCATGGGGAAAAGCACCACAGCACAGATGTTTGTCGAAGAAGGCTGTGCTTTGTGGGATGCGGACGCGGCAGTGCACCGGTTGTACACGTCCAGAGGTGCTGCGGTTGAACCAATGCGAGCAGCCTTCCCTGCCGCGATTGTCGACGGAGCTGTAAGCCGGGACGCGTTAAAGCAGATCATTGCGGCCGATCCCGAAGCGTTGAAAGCAATCGAAGCGATTGTGCATCCTCTGGTCGCGAAAGACCGTGCAGTATTTCGCGAAAACGCAACAAGCGACATTCTGGTGTTCGACATTCCACTTCTTTTTGAAACAGGTGGAGACGCAGCGATGGACGCCGTCGCTTGCGTTTCGATCCCCGCTGACGAACAAAAGCGCCGTGTTATGGAACGGGGAACCATGTCCGAGGCGCAGTTCAAACAGATCCGCGCCAAGCAGATGCCGAATGCAGAGAAATGTGCGCGGTCGGATTTTGTAATCGTAACAGACACGCTGGACCATGCCCGCCAGCAGGTGCAGGATGTGGTCAGGGAGATACGGGCGGGGATGAAAGATGCGTGAGATCGTACTCGATACCGAAACCACCGGGTTCGATCCCGAAAGCGGGGACCGGATTGTTGAGATTGGTGCCGTTGAGCTGTGGAACCACGTCGCGACGGGTGAAACCTATCACGTCTATATCAACCCTGAACGCGGTATGCCGGATGAGGCGTTTGGCGTGCATGGCATCGGCCCGGATCTGTTGGACAACCCGCGTCCCCCAGAAAAAGGTGAGGTGACGCTGAAAGACAAACCGGTGTTTGCCAAAGTGGGTCACGGGTTTCGTGAATTTGTGGGGGATGCCCGGTTGGTGATCCACAACGCGTCGTTCGACATGAAGTTCCTGAACGCGGAACTAAAATGGATGGGCGCACCGTTGATCCCGATGGAACAAGCGCTGGATACGCTGGCAATCGCCCGCAAGCGCTTTCCCGGTTCTCCGGCTTCCCTGGATGCGCTCTGCCGACGTTTCAACATCGATAACTCGAACCGCGTTCTGCACGGCGCTTTGCTCGACTCTGAAATCCTGGCCGAGGTTTATCTTGAACTGATCGGTGGGCGGCAGCCTGATTTTGGCCTGTCCACGTCCGCATCATCCGCATCCGGTGGCGGTGAAGACTGGCGACCGACACCGCGCAGCACACCGTTGCCATCCCGGATCACCGAAGATGAACGCGCTGCACATGAAGCGTTTGTAGAGAAGCTGGGTGAAAGCACCCTGTGGACCCGCGCCTGATCCTTTCAGGCACGGGTCAAAGCCTTAGGCGTCGGTTTTCTGGGCCTGCTCGGCCTGACGACGCATCAACTCGTTGCGATACAGCGCCACGAAATCGATATTGTCCAGATTCACCGGCGGGAAGCCGCCATCACGGGTGATGTCGCTGACAATGCGGCGCAGGAACGGGAACAGCATCCGCGGGCACTCGATCATCAGGAACGGGTGCATCTGATCTTCTGGCACGCCCTCAATGTGGAACAAACCACAATAGTCCAGTTCGCACATGAACAGGACATCATCCATGCCTTTGGCTTTGGATGTCAGGTTCAGCTTGATGGACACTTCGAACTGATGTTCAGCGCTGCGCTTTTTCGCGTCCAGGTTCACCTGAACCGCGATTTCCGGCTGCACGTCGCCTGATACACCCTTTTGCGCCATCACGTTTTCAAAGGACATGTCACGGATGAACTGCCCCAGAACCCGCATTTGAACCTGTGGGGTGGCTTGGGCCGCAGTGTTTTCTGCAGCGTTTTCTTCGGCCATGGATCTACTCCAAAAATGAATTTCGCCACTGCTTAGCAAGTTGGGCGCGGCACCTCAATGCTGGTGGGGGCCTTCCACCCATTTCGACGGCTTTGAAGGGTCTTTTTTCGGGCGAACTTCGCTGAATTCACCGTCAATGATGTCCCCCTGCTCGAAAGGATTGTGTCGCGACTGAAATCCTGTGCCCTGTCCCATCTGGAAATGTGCCACGGTGACTTTCGACTTCAGATAGCGAAAAACAGCGACACGAACACCCGGTACCAGCAATGCAAACCCTATGGCATCGGTGAAAAAACCCGGTGTCAGCAGCAATGCACCGGACAAAAGGATCATTGCACCATGGGCCAAAGGTTCAGTCGGGTCGTCCAGTTCAGCGAACGAACGCTGCAAATTTACCAATGCCATGCGACCTTGTGTCCTCACCAGAACTGTGCCCAGAACGGCGGTCAAAACGACGATGGCAAGAGTTGGCCAAAGTCCAATCAGACCACCTACCTGAATAAACAGGGCGATCTCGATGATGGGCACCAATAAAAATGCCAAGAACAGATACATTTGCGCTATCCTTTCCCTAAGGCCGGGCTGTGGACTTGCCACCCACGCTCACCTACATAGTGGCATGAGGCCGCGTATACAAAGTCGCGGTTCTGAAAAGAGGATGAAATGAACGAACCCATGATCCAGCTACTGGTCCTGGCCGGAATTGCCGTTTTCCTGATCCTGCGCCTCAAAAGCGTGTTGGGTACGCGTGAAGGTTTTGAGAAACCGCCTTTGCAGCAACAGCCTGAAGCGCATAAATCGCGTCGCGATTTCGAGGTGATCGAAGGCGGCCCGGATCATGACATCACTGACCATGTCGCCGAAGACAGCGAACAGGCGCAAACCCTGGCCGCGATGAAACGGGTTGAGCCCGGCTTTTCTGTCAACGAATTTGTTCAGGGCGCACGCGGCGCCTATGAAATGATTGTGATGGGGTTCGAAAAAGGCAATCTCGACGAGATCCAGCCGTTCCTGTCGGAAGAGGTGTTTGAAACATTCGTCTCGGTTGTGGCCGCGCGCGAAGATCAGGGCCTGACCATCGAGGCCGAATTTATCGGCGTGCGGGAAACCACCCTGTCGGATGTCAAGTTCGACAAAAACACCAACGAAGCCGAGATCACCATGAAGTTTGTGGGTGAACTGACCTCGGTCGTGCGGGATCGCGGCGGTGATATTGTCGAGGGCAACCCCAACACCGTGAAACGCCAAAAGGACAGCTGGACCTTTGCCCGTGTGATGGGCAAGGACGATCCGAACTGGCTGCTTGTTGCCACGGACGCATGATTGCCACGCTCCGGTCGCTTTTTCTGGCGGGTGCAATGACCGCCGCCAGCGCTGCCGGAGCCGAGGCAACGCGATCCATTCTGTCGTTTGACGACCTTCAGGGCTGGGCCGAAGATGACCACGGCGCGGCCCTTTCCGTTTTCCTGAACACCTGCGGTGATCTGAAGGACCCGGACTGGCGTGCGCTATGCGGAGTTGCGGGAACCTATGAAGCGGATGCCGCGCGGGCGTTTTTTGAGCTCTTTTTCCGCCCCGTCCTGGTCGAAGATGGCAAGGACGCCCTGTTCACGGGGTATTTTGAACCTGAACTTGATGGTGCGCGCAGCCGGACTGATCGTTTCAAGTACCCCATCTACAAAATGCCGCCTGAAGCGCGGGATGGGCCATGGCTTAGCCGTCGCGAAATTCTGACTGGTGATGTGATGCAGGGTCGCGGGCTTGAGATTGCCTGGGTCGATGACCCGGTCGAGCTGTTTTTCCTGCAAATCCAGGGTTCGGGACGTGTACGGTTGCCTGATGGTGGTGCCTTGCGTGTGGGATACGGGGGCGCAAATGGTCATCCTTACAGATCCATAGGTGTTGAACTGGTTCGGCGCGGAATTTTGGGCGCGCATGAAGTCAGTGCTCAGATGATCCGGGCGTGGGTCCGCAAGAACCCTGAGGCCGGAACCGAGCTGTTGTTCCACAACCCGTCCTATGTGTTCTTTCGTGAAGTCTCGCGCGTGGCGCCCGAACTTGGGCCATTGGGGGCCATGAACCGATCCATTACAACGATGCGCAGCATTGCGGCGGACCCGGCCTATACGCCATTGGGGGCGCCGGTCTGGGTTGAGAAGGACGGCAAAAACCCGATGCGTCGCCTGATGATCGCGCAGGACACTGGGGCCGCCATCAAGGGTGCCCAGCGGGCAGACATCTTTTTTGGAACGGGTGACGAAGCCGGGCAAGCTGCGGGCAGGTTAAAAGATCCGGGTCGGATGGTCGTTTTGTTGCCGATTCAGCGGGCCTATGCCCTGCTGCCGGACGAATTCTGATGACCCGGCGCAAACTGACGACTGAAGAGATCGAGCTTTGGCGCAAGGTCGCCAAACAAGCCGAACGGATGCATCCGGAAATTCCACAGACGGTGCATCCGACCTCATTGCCGAAACCCAAGCCGAAAAAAACGCCGAGACCTCGGTTCGAAGCGTTTGAAATTGGTGAGACTCATCAGACAAAACCAAAGCTAAATGATTTGAAGCCATCGGTCACAGATGCGCTGCGCCGGACGCCGGTTCAGATGGACAACAAAGCCTTTGGCCGGATGAAGCGCGGTAAGCTCAAACCGGAAAGCAAACTGGACTTGCACGGCATGCGGGTCGACACGGCGCATCCCGCGCTGATCCGTTTTGTCCTGACAGCGCAGGCACAAGGCAAACGTTTGGTTTTGGTTGTGACCGGCAAAGGAAAGGATCGGGACGAACCCGGCCCGATTCCGACCCCACGTGGTGTACTTCGCAATCAGGTGCCGCATTGGCTGACCATACCGCCACTGGCGCAGGCGGTGATGCAGGTTACACCTGCCCATATAAGCCATGGTGGGGACGGAGCTTATTACGTGTACTTACGGCGTCTTCGCTAAAGGGATCGCGCCGCTTGGGTGACGCCAACACGGACCAGCGTGCAGACCAGAACAAAAAACGCTCCGGTCCAAAGGAATTGTGTGTCTAACGAAACGCCCCAATCAATCAGAACTCCGGTCAGGCCCGGCCCGATTGCCGAGCCCAAAACCATAACCGCTGTTGCCATCGCTTTGATCGCACCGATATGCCGGGTCCCGTAGAACTCGGCCCAGAAGGCGCTGGGCAACGTGCTGTTTGCCCCAGCGGTGAGTGCCAGAAGAGCCAGCCCAAGCGTTGCCCCGGCAATCGAGGTCGTCAGGGCAAGAGTCACAAAACCCAGCGCTATCGGCAGCTGGTAATAGGGCATCATCCGCGCTGTGCCCCATTTGTCCAACGCCCAACCGGCTGTAAACATCGAAAGCAGCGAAACCCCGGTATAAACAGGAAACAAGGCGACCAACTGGATGTGAGCCCATCCTTTCACTTCGGCCAAATGGACCTGATGAAAGAAAAAGGCCGTGACAAAAGCCGATGGTCCAAGGACGGCGGGCGCCATAAACCAGAATAGCGGGTGTTTCAGCGCATCACCCCGCGTCCAGTGACGCCCTTGCATACCGGTGGCTGAATACTCACTGGCAAGGCTTTGCGGGGTGCGTTCTTCCCTGAGAAGGCGCATCAGAATTGGGATACCCAGTAAAACGATAATGGCAGCAAGCCCCCACAGCCACCGCCAATCCAGAAATACCATCGCAGTGACAAAAACCAGCGGCAGCAGCGCCTCTCCGACCGCGTACCCGACCGACGCAATGGACAAGGCCTTACCCCGTGTTGCAGTGAACCAACGGGCCATTGCGACCATCGCCAGATGGGTGCTCATACCCTGCCCAAACAGGCGCAAAAGGAAGATCACCGCCGGCAGCAGCAAAACCCAGCTGTTCAGCGACATGGCCAATGCCGCCAACGCCAACCCAGCCAGAACCACAGGCCCCAACATTCGGACGCGGAACACATCTGTCAGCCCGCCCGCCCAGATCATCACCAGTGCCGCTGCCAGCGTGCCCAGAGAATACAACATACCCCAGGCCCCGTGGCTGAGCCCGTAAGCCGCGCGGATTTCACCGGCAAAGACCGAGATAAAGAAGGTCTGCCCAAAGCTGGACAGGAAGGTCAGCAGAACTCCGGCGCCCAACCAGGCTGCATTGTCAGTAAGAAACCGACGCAGATTAAACTGCGTCACGGCGTCGTCACCTGCGCCTGCCCAGTTTCGGTCAATACAATTTCAGTGGCACCATCCGGGTTGCGTTCGCTGGGTGGCACGAGAATATCGATGGCCTGCCGATCTTCGCGCCCGAACGTACTATTGATACGCCGCAACGAGCTGAGGATCGATAGAAGTGCCGGAGAGGTCGCGGCAACGAAATGCGAGGACGCAGCATCGCTGTTGAAGGCGGTTGTATCGATCACGCTGATCGGGAACTCCTCAAGCGAGTCGATTGAGCTGATGTTGCCCAGCCTTTCACCTTCATTCGTTCCGCGCAAACGAGCCGAGATATTCAGGATTTTGTCCTTTTGGGACACCATAACAAGAAACGGATCGGGTGGGTTGTCGATGCGTTTCATCTGCGAGCGGAACAGATCCAGATCCAGATCCGGTGAGATCAGCACAACACCTTCGATATTTCTTTTCGCCCATCCGGGTTCTTGCAGTTCAGCTTGTCGCATCATTTCCATCGACAAGGCACCGCCCATGGAATGTGCGACCAGAATAACGCGTTTAACGCCCATGGCCTTGAGTTCACGGATGGTCTGCTCCAACCCGTCGCGGGCGAACAACATGCTGTCCAGATCGTAGGCATACCCATAGCCGGTTGCTCGGCTTGGCCATGAATACACCAGCGTAGATCCCGGAAGACCGATGTCATGGGTCAGTTGAGCGGCGCGGAAGATGGTTTCGGTCTGAGTCGAGTTATAGCCGTGTACAAAAATCGTAACGTCATCCTGACCGCGCAGGTGTTCTCGCAGACCGCGCGGGCCGTCCAACTCTGTCACGCCTGTCAGAACAAATTCTTTCTGCGGGTTGGGGTTTGCATATGAGAATTTGAGCGTACCCGGCGTATGTGTCGGCGGAATCGAAACCGTCGTTTCCAGAAACTGGAGCGACTCACCACGCCGGAATCCATAGGATCCGTCGACTTCACGCGCTCGGGTCGTACTGGCAAAAATCGTTTCAGGTGTACCAACACCCACAGCTGATGGAACAACCTCGGACACTGTCCGGTCGACACAGGCGCTCAGAGAAAGGGACAGAAGTAAAACAAAGAAATAGCGCAGCACGTGCCAGACCTCGGGTTGAATCGTGCACACGCTATCTTATTCTCGCTCTGGGTCCAGCGCCGATCGTCTGAAAGAGCGGCAAAAACGGCTGGCCCTGTTACAAAACGTAACGGCTCAGGTCTGTGGACTTGGTCAATTCACCAAGATTGTCGCTGACGAATTGCGCATCGACCGTGATTTCAGTTCCGGCCTTGTCCGGTGCAGCAAATGAGAGATCCTCGAAGACCCGCTCCATCACCGTGTAAAGCCGCCGCGCGCCGATGTTTTCAACGCTTTGGTTTACGTCTGCTGCAATCCTTGCCAGCGCGGCAATGCCGTCTTCGGTAAAGCTGACCGTGACCTCTTCGGTCCCCATCAGGGCGGTGTATTGCCGGGTAAGCGCGTTGTCGGTTTCGGTCAGAATACGCACGAAATCTTCTTCGGTGAGCGCACGCAGTTCAACGCGGATCGGCAGACGGCCCTGCAACTCTGGCAGCAGGTCCGATGGCTTGGCGATGTGGAATGCACCTGAGGCAATGAACAGGATATGGTCGGTTTTTACCGGGCCGTGTTTGGTGCTGACGGTGGTGCCTTCGATCAGAGGCAGGAGGTCGCGCTGCACCCCTTCGCGGCTGACATCGCCACCGCGCGCGTCTGAACGGGCGCAGACCTTGTCGATCTCATCCAGGAACACAATGCCATTTTGCTCGACCGCTTCGAGGGCCACCCGATTGACGGTTTCGTCATCCAGCAGCTTGTCGGCCTCTTCCCCGATCAGCGCGTCATAGCTTTCAGCGACCGTCATGCGTTTTTTGACGGTTCGTCCGCCAAACGCCTTGCCGAAAATGTCACCCAGATTCATCATGCCCATCTGACTGCCCGGCTGACCGGGAATATCGAACATCGGCATCGGGCTTGAAGTGTCGGAGAGTTCCAGCTCGATCACCGTGTCGTCCAGCTCCCCGGCTTTCAGTTTCTTGCGGAACATCTCACGCGTGCCTTCGCGGGCGTCTTCGCCCGCAATCGCGGCAATCACGCGATCTTCGGCGGCCTGATGGGCGCGCGCCTTAACATCCTCGCGCATGTATTCGCGCGTCTGGACAATGGCCGCGTCCGCCAGATCACGAACGATCTGTTCAACATCTCGACCGACATATCCAACCTCGGTGAACTTGGTGGCCTCGACCTTGATAAAGGGCGCACGGGCCAGTTTGGCCAGGCGGCGGCTGATCTCGGTCTTGCCGACACCGGTCGGGCCGATCATCAGGATATTCTTGGGGTAGACTTCGTCCCGAATGTCATCAGCCAGCTGTTTGCGCCGCCAACGATTGCGCAAGGCAACGGCCACCGCACGTTTGGCATCCTTCTGGCCAATAATGAAGCGGTCCAGTTCCGAGACAATCTCGCGCGGGGTCAGGTCGGTCATGTGTATTCTATCCGGTTGTTTCGCAACGGAACCTAATCATAAGACGGGAAAACACAAGCTGATCACGGAAAACTCACGCCAACTCACGGGCAGCACACGGAAATTCGTGCCGATGTGAATCGCCATGGGTGCAGCACGTACGGCATAGTTTTTGCGACGGGCAAACCTGCCTGCATCTATCAATGGAGATACCAAATCATGATGACTCGTCGTTCGCTTTTTGTGAAAGCTGCTGCCACGGGCGCGGTCCTGACACTGGCTGGCACCACCACTGCCCTGGCCGGCGGCGCCAAAAAGAAAGGCTCGTTCGAGGGTCGCTCGAACCACATCACCACCGGTTCGGTGAAACTGGTTAAGGATGGTGACCGTTACATCGTTGAGTTGGGCGAGGACTTCTCGCTGGATAACGGCCCTGATCCGCGTGTCGCGTTTGGTAAAGATGGCAAATATGCCCCGGACAGCAAACTGGGCGCGTTGCTGCACCTGACAGGCAAGCAATCTTACGCAGTTCCGCCGACAATGGATGTGTCGGGTTACAACGAAGTGTACATCTGGTGCGAAGTCGCCGGTGTGCCGCTGGGCGTTGCATCGCTGAAGTAACCACTCTGGTCAGAGGCCGTCCCTTCCGGCCTCTGACACATCGTTAGGTAACAGAGGAACTGTCTGTTACACTCGCCCCAAGCCATTGGAACCGGGGGCGTTTTTATGACCAAGATTGCCAAGATCACCTTGTTGTTCGTGGTTTTTGTCGACCTGATCGGGCAAGGTCTGGTCTTTCCGATCATCAATTCGCTCATCATGGAAACGAAGTCCGGGTTTTTGCCGGACAGCACACCAGTGGGGCGACGCCACTTTTATTATGGCCTCGTGATCGGCTGTTTCTTTTTGTCCTGGTTTCTTGGGGTTGTTTACGTCTCGAAGGTTTCGGATTCGATTGGACGCAAGAACGCGCTGCTGGTCTGTCTGGGTGGTGCATTGGTCGGCTATGCGCTGACCATCGCGGCGCTTTACATGAATAGCCTGTTGCTGTTGATCGTCGGGCGCTCGATCACCGGGTTCACGGCTGGCAACCAGCCCATCGCGCAAGCGGCGATGATTGACGGCAGCACCGATGCGGCTGACCGCGACCGCAACATGGGCTATATCGTGACCGGCGTCAGCTTTGGTCTGGTGGGCGGCCCCATTATCGGAGCAGTCCTGTCCGACGCCGCCCTGCTGGGCAGCTACGCAACCCTGAAAACCCCGTTTTATGGCGCTTTTGTTCTGGTTCTGATTGCCATCTTCCTGGTCACAACCTTTTTCAAGGATACCCGGACCGAGCGTGAACCCTTTGTGTTCCGTCCACGCGACATCACCGACAGTCTGATCGCCGTGCGTGGGCATCCGATGGTTCTGAAAATCCTGCCGGTCTATGCATTCTTCATGATCGCAAACGTGACCTTCTATGTTTTCGTCGACAACTTCCTGACGAGTGCCTTTGGGTACGGTGTGATTGGTGGCAGTATGGCTATGGTGGTGATCGGCTTCGCGTTGGCGTTCTCGAGCACGTTCCTCGTCAAGCCCGCGCAGGAACGATTTAGCAAACATCAAATCATCTACACGTCTCTCATCGTGATGGTGATTTGCGGCCTGGCCTTTGCCTTCAGCCCCAGCGGCGTGCTCAGCTATGTGCCGGTCTTCTTCTTCTACTTCCTGTTCGGTGTTGCATATCCAACCATGCTGGGCTTGTTTTCCTCCAGCGTTAGCGAGACGGACCAAGGCTGGGTCATGGGTGTGACCACGGCGGTCTTCTGTCTGGCCGGAGGCATCATGTCCCTGATCGGCGGCGGGTTGATGAGCATCGACATCCGCGTGCCTTACTACATCGTGGTCATCGCGGCGATCTTCGGGTTGATCGGAATGCACCGTCGCTGGAAAGGGAAAGAGATCAAGGCGCTGTTAGCCTGACAGGCGACCCGAGGCTGATTGAAAGCTAAGAGAACTTTTACTCTTGATCTTCTTCGATCTCTTCTTCGTCCAGTTTGCGCTGACTCTCTGGTAGTGGCGCTCTTTCGATCAGCGCCCAACCCTCTTTCTTTGATTTCTTCAAAACGGTGCCCCGGGCACCCAGCTCAATCAACAACGAGCGTGTTTCGTCTTCGGTGCAGCCAATCGTCCTGCTGAGCCTTTCCAAAGATTTGAACTTGTACTTTGAGTCCTTCAACATGGATTTCAGGAGCTTTTTGCGAGGCTCTTTCCACTCTTTGTTGTGCTTCCTGCTTCGATATTCTTCTAGGATAATTGGCCCAATAATGCCACCGATCAGGCCGCCGAATATGGCTGCGAGAACTGCGCTCATGACGCTATCGCCTCAACTGTCAGATTGCCGTTTGTATAGACGCAAATATCCGCAGCAATCGCCATTGCTTCGCGCGCGACCTGCTCGGCCTCTTTGTCGCTGTCCATCATCGCGCGGGCCGCGGCCAGTGCAAAGTTTCCGCCCGATCCGATGGCGGCCACGTTGTGCTCGGGCTCCAGCACATCCCCTGCCCCGGTGATGACCAGCAGATCCTTGCCATCTGTGACGATCAGCATTGCCTCTAGCTTTTGAAGGTACTTGTCTGTGCGCCAATCCTTGGCCAGTTCGACCGAGGCGCGGGCCAATTGGCCGGGTGTCGCCTCGAGCTTGGCTTCCAATCGTTCTAAAAGCGTGAAGGCATCTGCGGTCGATCCGGCAAAACCTGCCACAACCTCGAACCCACCGGGCGACAAACGGCGCACCTTGCGGGCTGTTCCCTTGATCACGGTCTGACCAAGGCTGACCTGACCATCACCGGCGATGACAACCTGACCGTTCTTTTTGACGCCAATGATCGTCGTGCCGTGCCAACCGGGAAAGTCGTTATCTGCCATGATCGTCTCCGTTTTCGCTGGCGGTATATATGGGCCGCGTTAGGTGTTGGCGCAACCCGTTCTTAAAGTGCTCAAAAGATATGCAGAAAATGCAATCCGGGGTTACCAGACCAGCAATTGTGAGTCCAAGCGCGCGGGACTACATGGGGCTTACAACCGACAACGGGTCGGCTGTTTCACATTTAAGGACTGCGCACATGGCAACCACAGCTAACATTCATGCGCCGCTCGGAGCAGCTACCATCCTGCACGTGGCGGACGCGTTCTCAAACGTCGTCAAATCTGTTGCGAAATGGAACGACGCACGTAAAACACGGAACCTTCTGTCGGAGCTCAGCGACGCACAGCTGGAAGACATCGGTCTGACCCGCGAAAGCATCGCAAATATCTGATCCTTCGTCTGGATTACCGAATTGGAACAGCCGCCCGGAGCCCCGAGCGGCTTTTTCTTTGTCAGCTTTGAACGTATTTCCCTGACAGGTCGGGCAGGAATGCTTCGACCGCAGCGGTTGCAATCACGTGTTTAGTGCCGGCCTCTTTATCCATCACGTCCAGACCGCCCTTGACCGCGCGCACTTCGGCGCGGCCCCGCGGCAGATCGGCAGCAACCAGATCACAATCCACCTGATCGGGCTCTTGGACGCCGATGGTCACGCCGACCCGCATCTGGGAATGATCAATGCCCAGCTTGGAAAACAGTGTGATTGATGAGTGATGCAACGCGTCCTGCACCGCACGGCGCGCCGCTTTGGTATAGTCCTGACCGTACAGGTCGTTGCCCGTTCCCATCTCCAGAATGATGCGTTTTTCGCTCATTGCGCGGGCTCCATATCAAAGGAAACGATCACGGCGGCGTTTGCGATGACCGTGTGCCCGTCATTATGTGGTTTCTCGATATCCAGCCCACCTTTGGTGACAGTAATATTCGGCTGTCCATAAGGGAAGATTGCCTTCAAAGCGTCGGTATCAACCTGATCTGGCTGCTGCACACCGATTTCAGCATCAATGATCATCGCCTCTTTTGGGAACCCAAACAGTTCGGCCATATTGACGGAGTTATGCCACAGCGCATCCTTAATCGCCCGTAATGATGCCTCGGTATAATCCATCCGACGTAGGGATGTACCCATCCCAAATTCAACAAGAACCCGCGTTTTTGCCATTGGTTTCTCCGACATATGCAACAAAAAAGGCGCCCCGATCTGAGGCGCCTTTGGAACGTTCTGCTAGGACCAGATCAGATGGATTCGTCGATCCAGCTTTGCAGCGCAGCTTTGGGGGCCGCACCCGCACGGTTGGATACAACCTGACCGTCCTTGAAGATGAACAGCGCGGGGATACCGCGTACGCCCATTGCAGCAGCAGAGTTCGGGTTGCTGTCCACATCCACCTTGGCGATTTTCACCTTGTCGCCATACTCGGCGGCCAGTTCTTCCAGTGCGGGGCCAATTTGCTTACAGGGGCCGCACCATTCTGCCCAGAAGTCCACGACCACGGGAACGGTCGAGTTCTTGACTTCGGCATCAAAGGTGTCGTCGGTAACGGCTACGGTCGACATATTCTGTCTCCTGAATGGGGTAAACTCGGGAACAGAACGTAGGTGCCGCGTCGGGTAAGGTCAAGGTATCCGAGCGCGGGCCAGGGCATCCGTCACAAGATCGTGTGGCAACCACATGAGGTTCGCGGTTCGGGTCCACAGAATGGCGGTTCTAATGCTGCGGTCGGGATAGATTTGAGCAAGCGCCTGCGCGTAAGCCCCCATTTGACGCATCAGCCCTTCGGGGCAATCTTCGACTTGGTTTGGGACAGTCGCATTTGTTTTGAAATCAATCACTTGCACGTCTGTTTCTGAAAGGATCAACCGGTCGATGACCCCATGCATGCGCAGCCCGTTCAAATCCGCGGTTACTGGAACCTCGGCCAGAGTCTCAGGTGTAAAAATATTCTTCAGTGGTTCTGCCGTCAGAACTTGTGTGACTTCGGTCAAAAGCTCATGCCGGTCTATGTCTTGCATATCCGGTAGCAGTCGGGCGCAAAGCTCGGGCCACATGTCCGGTTCAGCTATCGGCAAGTGCTCCAACAGCAGATGCAGACGTGTTCCGCGCAGTTTTGCAGCGTCTTCATCCAAACCGGCGTCACCGGGTAAAGCCTTGGCACCGCCCAAATCCGAAGGGCTGAGCGCGCTTGCTGGTTCAATGGGTTCGGGTGCAGGATGGCGAAATATGTCTGGTAACTCTGATCGTTCAGTCGCCATTTGCCGCTGATCGACCAAAGGAAGCGCGTCCCAATCCGCATGAGACAGGCGGCGAATGTTGGAATTCGGCAGCGGCGCGGCCCCGGCCCTTTCCATCGCGGCCTCGACCATTTGGTACCAGCTGTTACCATCTTTCCCTAAGTCACCTGCCGCTGCTACAATTAACCACTTTTCGGCCCGTGTTAGAGCCACATAGAGTAGCCGGAGCCGTTCATTTTCCTCGCGCGCACGGGCCTCCTCCCGTGCCTGTGCGATCAGTCCGGGCGATGCATCGGCCGACACTTTCCACAGTGGAATGTCTTTGGTCACCATGATCTCGGCATCGCGCGGCGCCTGGCGTTTGCCGGTATCCGGCAGGATCACGATCGGAGCCTCAAGACCTTTTGAGCCATGCACGGTCATCACCCGGATCATGTTGCCAACACCGCTCATCTGCCGTTTGATTTCCAGATCGTCGGTCTGCATCCAGACCAAAAACCCGGTCAAACTGGGGATATCGGTGCGTTCATAGGCCAGTGCCTGAGACAAGAGTGCGTTGATGCCGTCTTCAGCTTCGGCCCCCAGACGGCCTAGCAATTTGCGCCGCCCGTCATGGCGGGTCAGAATGCGTTCGATCAGGTCATAGGGGCGCAGAAAGTCGATCTGACTGCGCAGATCATTCAAAATGGCGAGCGTTTCGGGAAATTCCTCAGCCCGGTTGCGCAGCGCGGCCCAAAGAAATTGTTCTTGTCGCCGGTGCGCCAGATCGAAAAGCTGCTGCTCGGACCATCCGAACAACGGGGATTTCAAAACCGTTGCCAGCGACAGGCTGTCTTCGGGCGTGGCCAGAAAACTCAGCAGCGCGGCGAGGTCTTTGACTGCCAGTTCAGCGCCCACCTTAAGACGGTCGGCCCCGGCGATGGGCAGACCGGCAGATTTGCAGGCGCGGATGATTTCGGCAAAAAGATCCGAGCGGCGCTGCACGAGGATCAGGAAATCCCCCGGTTCCACCTTTCGTCTTACAAACGTGCCGCTCTTGTCATCCTCAGGGATCGTCTCACCCCGCTCGATCATGGCCTTGATCGACTGTGCAACCTGTTCGGCCAGAATGACGGTATGGTGTCGCGCACCAGGGCGATCCACCGGATCGGTCCAGTCACCTTCTTCGGCCTCTTCGACCTTTTCCACGACAGGCCAAAGATCAACCCGGCCCGGTAGGTCAGCTTTGAAAGCGCGGTGCAGGCTGTCCTTGTGAAACCCAGCTTCGATCCGGTTTTCAAACAGAATATCGACCAAAGACAGGATCGCGCTGGAGGATCGGAACGAATATTCCAGCGTCATATCCCACAGTTTAGAGTCTGATTCAGCCAGTTTTCGGCCAAACTCTTCCTGCATTCTGTCAAACGCCTGCGGGTCCGCGCCCTGAAAGGAATAGATCGACTGTTTCTTGTCGCCGACGACAAAGATCGTGCGCTCAACCCCGGATCGGGCCCCTTCCCCGCTGGTGAATTCCTGCGCCAGTTTTTCGACCACGTCCCACTGATCGGGGCTGGTGTCCTGGGCTTCGTCCACCAGAATATGGTCGATGCCGCCGTCCAAGCGATACAGCACCCATTCGGCTACCGCCGGGTCATTCAGCACCTGCCGCGCGCGCAGGATGAGATCATCGAAATCCAGCCAGCCGCGCAATTGCTTGCGTAGCTCGTATTCCGGTAGAAACGCAGCAGCAAAGCGGTGCAGGACGGCGGTTTTCTGAGCCGCGACCAAGGCTAGGCGCTGTTCACGCGCGGCCTCGACCCGCAGCATGAAGGATTCCAATTGTGGCATCCGATCGGCCAGTTCGCCCTCACGCAGGGGTTTGGTTGGAAAACCATTGATCTTGGCGGTGAATGGTTCCTTAGCTTTTGCTCCAGTTAGGAATACGCTCTCCAACATCGGCAGATGCATCAATCGCGCTTCGGTGAAACTGGCCAGCTTGGCCGCTGCCTTGGCATTGTTTCCGCCGCTTTCAGTCAACACGGGCAGCATGGACTGGATCAGTTCGACCTCTCCACCCAGAAACACCCTCTCTGCCAGGGCGGTTTCGTCAAAGCCTTCCGGAAGATCGAACCGATTCAACAACTCGGACCAGCCCAGTGGCTGTGCAAACAGGTTGCGCCTGTGCGTGATCGCGGCGGTCAACTTGTCAAAACCCGTATCGGTTACAAACCGCGCCACATCTTCAATCAACCCGGCCTGTGAACCTTCTGCGAAATCCTCGACGATCTCTTCCCGCAACAGGGCGGCTGCACGGTCTTCCATTTCGGAGAACTGAGGGCTGACCCCGGCCTCCAGCGGGAACCGCCGCAGCAACGAGGCGCAGAACGAGTGAATGGTTTGGATTTTCAGACCACCCGGCGTTTCTATGGCACGCGCAAACAGGGTTCGTGCTTGCGCCAATCTGTCCGAGTCGATGTCGCCGGGCACGCCCAGATCGGTCAGTTGCTCTAACAGACAACCATCATCCAGCATTGCCCACTCACCAAGTCGCTTGAACAATCTGTTCTGCATCTCGCTTGCGGCTGCCTTGGTGTAGGTCAGGCACAAGATGTGCTGTGGTTGAACCCCGCCCAGCAGCAGACGCGCCACGCGGTCGGTCAGAACCCGCGTTTTACCGGACCCCGCATTGGCCGCCAGCCAGGTCGAAGCGTCAGGGCGCGCGGCCTGCACTTGCCGTTCGGTTGCATCGTTGCGCTGGCTCATTTCAGGTCCTCGGGGCAGGTTTCAGCAGTACGGTCCCATTCGCCGAACCGCGCCAGGTGATCATAGTCACCGATATCCGTATCCTTGTGCAGCATCCGACGGGATGAGAATCCTTGATCAGGCTCTAAATATGCCGAAACCAGCTCTTTCAACTCAGCCAGAACTTTGTCGGTCGGCTCTTTGACTAAGGGCGCTGCGACCTCTTTGTAACTGCCGCCCATTCCGATGAAGATGGCTTCGGCTACAGCCATTGGGTCAATGCCTTCAATCCCGCCTTGCTCGGCCATTGCCGCCTCGATCAACAGTTGTTTGTCGAATTTTGATTGCTGACTTTCCGTGGGCGGCGCGCCGGTTTTGTAATCGATGATCCGCAGCGCGCCCCGGCTGTTGCGATCAATCCGGTCCGCACGTCCGACGATGGTGAAATCCAGAGGGTTCAGCACCAGTTTCATCGTGGCTTCAAACGCAATTGGGCCGCCGTCACCTCGACGCGATAGTTCAGCGCCTAGGAAGTCATCCGCGATCCGCTCCAACCGAGCCAGCCAGAGTTTACGGGCGGTGGGCCAGGCCACATGCTGTTCCAGAAGGCTGTGCGCCCGTTTCAAGAAATTCTCACGTGTCAGCAAAGCACTGTCGAGAACGCTGTCTTTAACGAAATGCTCAAGGATTTCATGGATCACGATGCCCCGAAGCAAGGCATCGGGGGCCTGCACCAAGGGGTCCAATGGCTTCAGGCGCAGCACATGTTTGGCATAGACAGCATAAGGATCGCGGATGAGCCGTTTGATTTCGGTCACCGACAAACGCCGTGGGCGCGCGGTGACCGGCGGTCGTGGCGATGGGCGTGGCGCGGGGTCAATGCGCGGCGCTTCTTCCAGAACTTCGGACCAGCCCAACCAGCGCTGACCACGCGCACGCATTCCTTCCAGAGCCTTACGACCACCCTGCCCCGGCAACCCTTGCATCAGGTTTGTTAGCCGGTTCAACCACCGAGACGGCACTGTCTCTGCGTCATCCGAACGGGTCGCGCGGGTCAGCCAAACCTCGGGTGCGCCGATGGCTTGCTGGAAGTCATGTGCTGACAAACCGATCCGGCGTTCGGGCAGCAGCAACCCGGCCTTGTCGCGCATCTGGCGGTTCAGCCATGGATCTGGCGCCGGGGCCTCGGGCCAGCTTCCTTCATTCAGCCCGCCCAGGATCAGCAGATCGGCACCCTGCACCCGCGCCTCGAGCGTTCCCCAAATCATGATATGCGGATGCGGGGCGTCCCGGTCGCGCACTTCTTCGCCCGCCAATAAAGCACCCAGCAGATCGGCAAAATCATGGGCGGTCATCATGCCGCCATGTTGCGCCTCCTCTCTGAGAGAGTTCACAACCGCCAGGGCCTTTTGGCCCGCGTTTTTGTCCCAAAGCGTGCCGGTTTCACCTGTACTTCCAGCCGAGATCGCTTCGGCCAATTCGGTTAGGCGATCCACCCAATCCAAAAGATGTTGCTGGCCACTGATCTGTTGATCGCAGAAATGATGGACAACCCAATTAACCCAGCTTTCCGGCGCTTCTTTGCGGACAGCAAATGCGGTCAGGCTGATACTGTCGGGGAAAGGCGGCCCATGGCGGCGCAGGTCCAGTTCCAGATCACGTGTATGCAACAGATGAGCGCCACGCTCACCCCCGTCATGACACAGCGGGTGTTTCAGCAGCGTCAGCAACGTCTCGCCTTCAAGGCGGCGCGTGAAAAGGTTGGCCACATGGCGCAGAAAACGACCAGGGGGCGAGAGTTGCAGAGGTAGGCCCGCACTGTCATCCGGCAGGATGTTCCATCGATCCAGTGCGGCGCTGACCTGACGGGTCAACATGCGATCCGGTGTGATCAGGGCAGCGGTTTGACCGTCTTCAGCGGCTTGTCGCAGGCGCAAGGCGATGGCCAAAGCTTCGGCGCGGGGCGATTGCGCTTCGACCAGGGTCAGGTCCTTGGTTGCGCCTTCCAGGTCGGTAAGTTCAGGCCCTTCGGTCATCCAGGCGTCAGTTACCGGTGCCGGGCGTAAAGCGAGCGAAACCAAACGGTTGCGTGCGGGTGAGGGCGAGGACAAGTCGGTCCATGCAGCAACCTGATCAGGTGCAATATCCAGCGCACGCATGAGTTTGCGGAACCGGTACTGCGGATGGTCTTCCGATGTCAGCGCATCATCCAACCCGTTCCAAACGTGATTGGGTTGGTCGAAATCGTATCCCGGCAGGACCAAGGCTCCTTGAGGCAGACGCGCGATGGCCTCCATCAACATAAGCGTCGTTCCACGTGACCCGGTGGAGCCCGCCAGAATGACCGGGTGCTGCGGAGGATTCTCCTTCCAGCGCGCGATCAGGTTTTCGACAACGCGGCGTTGGCGGGCTTGCGCATCCATCGCATTTGCGCCGGTATCGATGAAATGATCGGCAATACCGATGAAAGCCTGCGCCCGTGCCCAATGCCCGGACATGTCGCTGACATCCAACTGCCGGATGGCCTCGGGCGATACACCTTCGCCCTGCATTTCATCAATAAGCGCCGCCAAACTGTCCGAGAGGTCGAAGACCGAAGAGCGCGCCGCCAGATCCGGCTGTTGTTCCAGCAGTTTAGCCACCAGCTGCGTGAGTTCCAGACGACGTCGCAGGGGCGGAATGGCTGGAGGAACCTGCGCTAAATCAACGCTTTCCCCCAAATCCGTGACCAAAGAAAGACGTGGCAGCAGGCAGGGCGGCCCTTGATTGAACAGCTCGCGCACGCGCCGTTCCATACGCCGTGTGTTCAACACCAATTCCACCCGCGCCAAGGCTTCCGGCGGGCCGGAGCAGCGCTGCCGTAGGCCATCCACCAGTGCTTTCGGGAAATCTGTGCCGGGCGGCACAGCAAAGACGCGGGGCAGGGTGCCGGGTTCAAACATCAGCCAGCAAACCTTCGGCCAGGGCGATCCCTTCAGGGCGACCGACGTCACACCACCGCCCCGGATACTCAATGGCAAACAGGCGGTTTTGATCGTGCATCTTGTTCCAAAGCAGGTTTAGCGAGAACGCGGATTGCGGGAACGCGTGCAGTCCATCCGTTTTGAGAATCTGCGCGCCCCCATAGACCAAACCCGGTCCGCGTGTGATACGACCGTCCGCGTCGGCCGAGAAATCTCCGTCCCCCGTGTGACCAGCGGTTTGTGCAATTGGAACACACATCAAAAGCGCATCCATACGGGTCGGATCCCAAGCTTTTTGCAACAGGGACAAGGGGTTAGGTCCAGCCCAGATGGCGTCGGTGTTCAGCGTGAAAACGGGATCGGTGCCCAACAAGGGCAGGGCGGCTCGTAATCCGCCGCCCGTTTCCAGAATCTCCGGCTCTTCGTGTGAGAGTATTACCCCTTTGGGGTCGAGGTGCGCATGCAGCTGATTGGCATGGTAATGCACGTTTGCCACGATGCGCACAGGGTCAAGGTCATGAACAAGTTCCAGCGCGTGATCGATCAAGGGGCGCCCGCACACATCGATCAACGGCTTGGGGCGGTCTTTGGTCAAAGCGCCCATGCGCGTGCCAAACCCTGCTGCAAACAGCATCACTGCAAAGGGTGAACCGGTCATTGTGACCTCAGCTTGTTCAGGTTTTCGGGCGTTGGGCTGGGCAAAGCCTCGTGCAGCAAAGGGGCAATCGACACCAGGGCCGGATGATCCAGGTCACGCATCAGATGGTCCCAGACCGCCGGTATCATGTCCACGTAATGCGGTTTGCCATAGTCGGTCGCAAGGCGTGCAAAAACGCCGAGTATCCGCAGGTTCCGTTGTGCACCCAGCACGCTGTAAGCGGTTCGAAAATCGTGGTCGTCCATGCCAGAGGCCGCAATATACCGGTTGATCATCTGCATCTCGACTCCGGGAGAAACCTTGCGGCGAATGTCCTGCAAAAGGGAGACCAGATCATAGGCGGGATGCGCCAGAACGGCGGATTGGAAGTCCAGAAGACCAACGCGCTTTAACCCGTCGCGATCCGGTAGCCAAATCAGGTTTTCCGCGTGATAATCTCTGAGCGCGACCACTTTCACACCTGACGTTTCACGGTGCAAAACATCCGCAAATCGGTGTTCAAACCGGCTTTGCGCACGCGTATCGCAGGTTCCCAAAATTCCAGCCGCATAGCTTGTAAAGGCCAGTGTGCAGAGTTCTGTCATCAGCGGCGGGTCAAAGGAGGTCAAAGACAAAGAAGGTGCCTGATGCAGGTGCAGCAAAACGTCTGTTGCTGCTTCATACAAAACACGTTCTTTCGAAGGATCCTTTGCCAACACCCGGCTAAAAAGATCGTCACCTAGATCTTCCAGCAACAGAAAGCCGTATTGCGCATCTTCTGCGTAGATCTCGGGCGCGCTCAGGCCCACCGAACGCAGGTAATTCCCGATGCGCACAAAATCCTCGACGTCCTCGCATTTTTCAGGCGGTGCATCCATCAGAACAGCCGTTTGTCCGCTAGTCTGGTCGGTCAGCCGTTCGTAACGGCGGTCCGAAGCGTCGCCCGCCAGCGGGGCACGGTTGGCGTTGGCCCACTGGGTCTGAGCAATCAGGGCCTCGGCAAGGACCGTCCTGTTTGTCATCCGAAAGTCTCCAGTTTTTTTGCCCATTTCGGATCAAGCCATGACAGGGTCAAATGGCGCAGATTTTCAGTGTTAGGGTCTGTTTCAAAGGTCAGTTTCAAAGCTGCATCTGGGGTAAGTGGCCCAAGTTTGTCAGGCCATTCGACTAGGCAGATGGCGGTTTCGAAGGCGTCAATCAGGCCCAGTTCCTCAACCTCGTCCACGGCACTCAGACGATAGAGGTCGCTGTGCCAGATTTCACCAATCGGCGTATCGTAGACTTGCACCAAGGTAAACGTGGGCGAAGGGACATCTTCGGGCTCGGACATGAGCGACTGAATAAGCGCGCGCGCAAAATGTGTCTTGCCGCTGCCGATCTCACCTTCCAACAACACAACATCGCCCGATTGCAGGTTTGCGCCAATGTGCATGGCGAAATCGGCGGTTTCTTCGGGGGACTGAAACGTCAGGGATCGCGGCTGTGTCGTCATGGCGCCACAATGGCCTTGCGCCTGACGGGCTGCAACCCGGTTCAGGCGCTGATCTGTTCTATCTGCAGGATTTTCGGCGGGACTTCAGAAACAGAAAAACGAACTATGGTTGCACCGTTGTGAAGCGGGGTGATTGTGCATTCAATAGCGGAACCTGATCTCAGATGTATTTGAGCCGTCCATTCCGCCCGATCATCACGCATTTCTACAAAGTCCCGGATTTCTCCCAGAATTGGGGTTGCAAGACACAGATCCTGCCAGCGCCGTGTGACATCTGTGGCCGTATCTGTCTGAAACCCGGCCTCTTCCGATTCACCCCAAAGCTTTTGATACGCGAAATTGGTAAACGCCAGAGTGCCGTCATCGGCAAAGACGGCAATTGCGTCTGCAAGCTTGTCCAAGATGGACTGCATAAGGTCCATTTCAGACCGAAAGCGGCGCGTCAGGGTGATCTCGGCCGTGATGTCCTCAAACAAGAACGCCACGGCCCCGTCAGGATGTGGTCGACCACTGACCGAATAGACCGAACCAGATGGGAGCGACCATGTCTCGTGATAGTTTCCATCTTCTGCGGCTTCGAGAAGGTCATTCATCTGGCGCCGCCAACTGCGATAATTCTTGGGCTCGGGCATCATGTGTTGATCCCGAAGGCGGTCGAAGAAGCTGCTCAGACTCGGGCGGCAGCTTAGGAAATCCGGTGGCAAGGTGGTCAGGTCGATCAAGGCAGGGTTGAACAGTGCCAGTTGCCGGTTGCGATCGAAAATGGCCAAACCGATAGAAAGCTGTGCAAAGGTCTTGGTCATCGTCTGGACGAATTTGCGCTGGGCGGTTTCTGCCTGGACGATGGCGTTGATGTCGACGGCATAACACAGGTGGCCGGACGCGTGCTCGACCTGCGTCAGATCAAACCAAAGCTTGTTACTGCTGCCTGATACTTCGACAGATACTCTGGTTTTTCCAACGGATCGTTCCTCGGGCGTTGAAGGAAACAGAGGGTCGGTCAGGTCGGTATCCTGATCGCGTGCTTTGCGGACCAGTGTAACATACGCGGCGTTGCACCATTGCACACGGTTGTTCTGGCCCAGCAACCACACCGGGTAAGGGGCCTGATCCATAGCCAACCGGGACGGGTCGTTCTGCGCTTCTGACGCTGCGGGCTTGGCTCTGGCAGCTTCACGCAGACAGACCCGAACAATCCCGTCTATCCATTCGCAGAGAACATCGCGCTCGACGGTGCAATCAATCGGAGACACCACAACATACCCTTTATCGCGCACTGCGTCCGGAGATTCCGGAAAGGTCGGGAAATCCCTTTGCAGCAATCGGCGCAGGTCGGTCCAGTTCCTTACGTGTTCGAAACCGGCAAGGGCGATGTCGGAATGGCTGATCAACCGCTCGTCGTCGAACAGAAATACCGCATCAAACAAAGAGGTGTTTGAAAACAGCCCAAACGCATGGTCCCGTTGTGCGCGTCGCGGCAAGAGCCACTGAACGGCAAAACAGCCCGAGACAATACTGATCGCGGCCAGAATGATCCAATCGGCCATTATGTTCCCCAAAAAGCAGCCTCAATCCTGCTTGGACTATGGGCGCGATTGGTTAATGGTCTCTTAATTCACACCTGGATGCGTTCGTTCAGGCCCGATGGGACAGGCGTATCGCCTTTTTGTGCGTCAATCAGCTTGCGCGGCCAGGACACTTTGACAATGGCACCTTTGCGGGCGGGGTCGTCCGTCAGGCGTTGATAGGGATCAGCGCCATTGGCGAACTCCAATTCGGCACCGCTGCGTTCCAGCAAGGTTTTGGCGATGAACAGGCCAAGGCCCATGCCCTCATATTCCGGGCGGGCCTTCTGATCCGTTTCAGCCCGCCTGCGCCGCACAAAGGGGTCACCGATGCGGCCGATCATGTGGGACGGGTATCCGCGCCCGTCGTCCATAATGCTGACAGTGATTCTGTTGTCGGTCCATTCAGCCTCGACCCAGACATTAGCCCGCGCAAAATCCACCGCGTTTTGAATCAGGTTACGCAACCCGTGAATGATTTCGGGCTTTCGCAGGATCGAGGGCTGTTGCACATCCCCATCCTGCGCCGGCCCTTCGGAAAAATGAACTTCCTTTCCGCGGCCCACATGTGGTTCTGCGGCCTCATTCACCACGGTCGACAGCGGTGCCTGCCGCAGATGCAGGTCGTCCTTACCGGCCCGGCCCATGTCCCTCAAAATATCTCGGCACCGGTCGGCTTGTTCGCGGATCAAAGCGGCGTCTTCCTTGAGGTCCGGGTGGTCGTCCAGCTCCTCGATCAGTTCTGCGCTGGTCAGTTTGATTGTGGCCAGCGGCGTGCCCAGTTCATGCGCGGCGGCGGCAACAACGCCCCCCAGATCTGTCAGCTTCTGTTCACGCGCCAGGGCCATATGCGTTGCGGCCAAGGCTTCGGACATGGACTGAACTTCCGAGCTGACGCGGTGGGAATAGGCACCGATGAAGACGATGGCGATGATGATCGCGGCCCAATTTCCAAACAGCAGAATATCAGGAATATCCAGAACCAGCCCCAAGCTTGTGCGCAGTGGCAGATGGAACTCGGCCAGCAGGGTTGTCAGCACGATTGCAACCGCCCCGACGATCAGAGTTGACCTTGTACTCATTACATTGGCGGAAATTGTGACCGGCCCCAGCAGCAGAAGGGCAAACGGATTGTTTAGCCCACCGGTCAGGTACAGCAATATGGACAGCTGCAAGAGGTCAAACAGAACCATCAAAAAGTTTTCAAACTCGGTCAGACGCTTGTTCTGTGGGAACAACATGATGGCTGTCAGGTTGCTCATGACCGAAATGCCGATCGCCAGATAGCACAGGCCCAGATGCAACTGCACATCGTAATATTGCTGCGCAACGGTAATGGCTGTGAACTGGCCAACGATTGCAACCCATCGCAACAGGATCAGGGTGCGCAGGCGAATCCAGCTGCTCCGTTCCTGGCCGCGCCAAAAAGTCTGGTTGGATTCTGCCATCGGTTCCTTATGTCCTGTTGCAAAGGCTGATCATCTTGATAGGTGTCCCGGCCGAAACGATCAACAACCCCCTTGCGACCGGAACACTGAAATGACCCGTCTTTACGCAATTCTTGCAGCTGTTGTATTGGCAATTGGCCTTGGGGCCATGTGGATTCTGACGCGTGGCAGCGGTTCTGACGACCAGTTTGCGCAGTGCCGGTCCAGCCAGATCGCAGGGGGATCAGCGACCATCGGCGGACCGTTTGAGTTGGTCAACGGCAAGGGTGAGACGGTCACTGACGCAGATGTGATCACCGAACCGACCCTGGTTTATTTCGGCTATACGTTCTGCCCGGATGTCTGCCCGTTTGACATGTCGCGCAATGCCGACGCCGTGGATATCTTGGCCGAGCGCGGATATTCCACGACGCCGCTGTTCATTTCAATCGACCCAGAGCGTGACACGCCTGAGGTGGTGGATGACTATGCTTTCAACCTTGGCGGCAAGACCATCGCACTGACCGGCTCGCCGGAACAAGTGAAGGCGGCCAGCAAGGCTTACAAGACCTATTACAAGGCGCATGACAAAAGCGACGAGTATTATCTGGTAGACCATTCCACCTTTACCTATCTGGTGACGCCCGAACATGGTTTCCTTGAGTTTTTCAAGCGCGATGACACGGCCGAGCAAATGGCAGACAAGGTTGGATGCTTTTTGGATCAGGCCGCTTCGTAACAAGGTTGTTTGACCTTTGTTCCCGCGCTGCTATTACTCATGTTCAAGCCAACGGCATGAAATAGCAGAAAGACCCAAGTATGGCAGACAGTTCTCAGCTTGATATCGGCCCTGATAAATCCCTGCTTCTGGTGGATGATGACGAGCCGTTTCTGAGACGTTTGGCCAAGGCCATGGAAAAGCGTGGGTTCGAAGTTGAAACCGCCGGGTCCGTCGCTGCAGGCCGTGCTATTTCCACTGCACGCCCACCGGCGTATGCCGTGGTTGATCTGCGGCTTGAGGATGGCAACGGCCTGGACGTGGTTGAAGTGCTGCGTGAAAAACGCCCGGACAGCCGGGTTGTGGTTCTGACCGGATACGGCGCAATCGCAACTGCCGTGGCCGCCGTGAAGATCGGTGCGACGGATTATCTGTCCAAACCCGCCGATGCCACTGACATTACCAATGCGCTGCTGGCCAAGGGCGATGAGCTGCCGCCGCCGCCGGAAAACCCCATGAGCGCGGACCGCGTGCGGTGGGAGCATATCCAGCGGGTTTATGAGCTTTGTGACCGGAATGTCTCGGAGACGGCGCGACGGTTGAACATGCACCGCCGGACATTGCAGCGGATTCTGGCAAAGCGCAGTCCCAGATAGGGAAAAGCCGTCAGGTTCGATCCGATCAGGGTCCTCTTCGGAGGATCCGAATTAGGGTTGACCGTCGGGATTCGGATAAATGAACCCGTTTACTGGGTACAAGCTGCCATATTGGCCCGGAAGGCTTTCGACCCGAACCAGCGTCCAGTCATTGTTTTTGGACACGTCTCTGACGCCCATCTTCAATGACACTTTGTTGCGGTGCCAGTTGGCGTGGTTCACGATGACTTCCCGCTCGGTGACAACATCGGACACGACAGCCACATGACCAAGTGGCATCCCGGGTGTTGCCCGAAACGACATGACTGAACCAACAACCGGCTCGTTGCCCCGATCAAACGCACTTCGCGCCTTGCCCCACCAGTCCTTAGCGTTTCCACGAATTTCGATGCCGCTCAGGTTGCGCGCGTAGGGTACGCACCACACCCTTTGCCCTCGGGACTGCTTTTGCGAGACCTCGCGTAGCGCCATCAACTGGCGGTCCGGGTCGAGCTGCGCATCGGTCGGGCCATGGGCGCACGCAGAGATCAGACTCAAGAACCCCACCGCAATCGCGGCTCGGGTTGTGCCGGACAAGCGCGGCCAATTCGTGTCTGTTTTGCGTATACCTGTGTTCAAGAATCTTCACTGCCCATTCGAAGATATGTGACTTTTAGGGGTAACGTACGGGCTGTGAAAAGAGGCCTGCCAGCACGCGGCAAGATTTCGCCGGTTGTCTGTTGCACCGTTCAGACAACAGCGGGTCCGGAAGAGGGCTTAGAAACCGAAGTGCTAGATACTGGCTTGAGCAATTTTTGTCCGAGACGGCACGCTGCCTGAACATGCGCCGCCGGACCTTGCAGTGGATTTTGGCAAAGCGCAGCCCGCATTAAGCGCGTCTCTGTCTGAGCGCAAAGACCAAGGCGCCGATTGATCTTTGTCACGGTAGATTTGATTGGCACGGAACGTGAGCACAGAGCTGTTGGGCGAGATGCGCGTACCCGAGTGCGTTGGGATGCAACCCGTCTGATGTCCAGTCGCTGATGTTTTCACCATATTCAAGCGGCGGTGCGAGAAAGGTACAGGTCTTCATGTCTGCACATGCTTGTTGCGCAGCGGCGTTGAAAGCGGATCGGAATGCTTCGTTCTCGGGCGTCCAGGTTGCGCCTTTGACGGGTAGAACAGCGCGCCAGATCAACGTGTTGGCGGGTGCAAAAACGTCCGCAAGCTGCGCGACATAGCCCGGCACCTCTTCCACGGGTGTGTCGGTCATTGCATCATTGACCCCGATCCCCAGATACCAGACCGGAATATGCGCAATGAGTTCTGGGTTAACCCTTGCAATCAGACCCGGTGTAGTGTCACGGCTGATCCCCAAATTCAGAGAGTTTTTGACCACGTTACTGGTCAGCCACCCTTCAATGATTGAATCGCCGATAAAAGCGATTTGAATATCGGGTGAAGCCAATGCCTGAGAAATTGGCCGTTCGTGCAACCAGACCATGCGCTTGTAGTGATCGGTTTCAGTTACGGGAACGGATGTCCCGCTGAAATTGCGGACCTTTTCTGAAAGGTACCCGGTTTTGATCAAAATGGCAGCAAGAGCCAGAAACAGAACCAGATTGGCAAGCAGTAGAAGCCGGTTTCCCATCTGTTTCTTCATCTCTTCACCACCACCTTTTTTTGTCGCTCGCACGGCCTGCTACAGATGTGACAGCAGGTCGTTATGCCGCGCGGTATAGGCTTGCCGCACCTCGATTGGCGGGCGCAAGGTAATCGTCAACCCCTCCATAACCGCTTTGTCCGGACGACCAAAAAACTTGGTGGCCTCGGTTTCTGAAAATCCGGCGATCTGTGTCGCCTCCATCCAGGCGCTGATCTTATCGGCTCTCTTGATCTGCCGCTTCACCGTTTTTGGGATCTCCGCAGGCAGGCCAAAACGAATATGTATCGCCGCCGCCAAGCGGTCATCCAGCGCGCCATAATCCGGGCCGACGGCGGATTTGACGGGTGAAATCATATCTCCGATCACATATTCCGGCGCGTCGTGTAACAGGGCCGCCAACCGCCATTTGACGGGGGCTTTGGGCGCAATTCGACCGAAAATCTCTTCGACCAACAGGGAATGTTCGGCCACGGAATAGGCAAAATCACCATTTGTTTGCCCATTCCAGCGCGCCACAAAGGCCAGTCCGTGCGCGATATCTTCGATCTCGATATCCACTGGGGTCGGGTCCAGCAGGTCCAGCCTGCGGCCTGACAGCATCCTCTGCCATGCTCGGGGTTGTGTTGCCATTTTGCCATGCCTTGTGAAGTCGGACACATAAAAATCGTATTTTTCTGCTATGATGTACCTGTCAGGATCACTTGCTGCCAACGTTTTCTTGAGCGTTCGTGCTTTGAAACATCACCACTCGATCCCGACATTAAAACCGAGGGGGGCACACGCTTCTCCCGGTGTGCTCCTCTCACAAGCGAAACGCGAAAATGAAAGGAGTTTGCCATGTTCAAGCGTTTATTCGCCATAGCATTGACTTTTGGTATGGCTGCCACAGCCCCACCTGCTTTTGCCCAAAACTGCGCAGAGCGCGAAGCGATCATCACAAAATTGCAGGATAGCTACGCCGAGGAATTGGCCTTTGGCGGTCTGCAAAAGACGCGCGGGGCGCAATCGGTGATGGAGGTTTGGACCTCAAAAGAAACCGGTAGTTATACCGTTCTGGTCACCAATGCGAATGGCATCAGCTGTATTGTTGCCGTTGGTACGGATTTTTTTGAAGCAATACCCAAGATCAAAATTGATGGTACCCCAAGCTGACACCGGCCCATACCCTTCGGTTTCAACTCATCAACATTGCCACCTGCCCCAATGAATGCTAGGGGCAGCCGGGACTGAGTAAAACCGGAAAAAATGGAGCGCCTGATGGCCGGGGACTATATCGTTAAGGACATTTCACTGGCCGGATTCGGCCGCAAGGAATTGGACATTGCTGAAACCGAAATGCCGGGGCTGATGTCCCTGCGTGCGGAATACGGCGAAAGCAAGCCACTGAAAGGTGCACGCATCGTTGGATCGCTGCACATGACCATCCAGACAGCTGTTCTGATCGAAACTCTGGTTGCGCTGGGCGCGGATGTGCGCTGGGCCTCGTGCAACATCTTCTCGACCCAGGACCACGCGGCAGCGGCAATTGCCGAGGCCGGTATTCCGGTCTTTGCGATCAAGGGCCAGACGCTGGAAGAGCATTGGGACTACCTGGATAAGTCTTTCCTGTTCGACGAAGGTCCGAACATGATCCTGGACGATGGCGGCGACGCAACGCTGTACATCCTGCTGGGTGCCCGCGCCGAAGCAGGGGAAGACATCATCCCTGTTCCGGGTTCGGAAGAGGAAGAGGTGATCAAGAAGCAGATCGCCAAGCGTATGGCAGCAAGCCCCGGTTGGTTCACCAAGATGCGCGACCAGATTCAAGGCGTATCCGAGGAAACCACCACCGGTGTGAACCGCCTGTATCAGTTGGTAAAAGACGGCCACCTGCCGTTCCCGGCGATCAATGTGAACGACTCGGTCACCAAGTCGAAGTTTGATAACAAATACGGTTGTAAGGAATCGCTGGTCGACGGCATCCGCCGCGCCACCGACACCATGATGGCCGGTAAGGTTGCTGTTGTGTGCGGTTACGGCGACGTGGGCAAAGGCTCGGCTGCCTCGCTGCGCGGGGCCGGTGCCCGTGTGAAAGTCACCGAAGTTGACCCAATCTGCGCGCTGCAAGCGGCGATGGACGGGTTTGAAGTGACCCTGCTGGAAGACGAAGTTGCCAACGCGGATATCTTTATCACCACCACCGGCAACAAAGACGTGATCCGCATCGAGCATATGCGCGCGATGAAGGACATGGCGATCGTCGGCAATATTGGTCACTTCGACAACGAAATTCAGGTTGCCAGCCTGAAGAACCACAAATGGACCAACATCAAGGAACAGGTGGACATGATCGAGATGCCCTCGGGCAACCGCATCATCCTGCTGTCCGAAGGCCGTCTGCTGAACCTCGGCAACGCCACCGGCCACCCTTCGTTCGTGATGTCGGCATCCTTCACCAACCAGGTTCTGGCACAGATCGAGCTGTTCACCAAAGGCGATCAGTACGAGAACAAGGTCTACATCCTGCCCAAGCATCTGGATGAGAAAGTGGCCCGCCTGCACCTGGACCGCATCGGTGTGAAGCTGACCCAGATGGACGCAGATCAGGCTGCCTATATCGGTGTGAAACCGGAAGGCCCATACAAGCCGGAACACTACCGCTACTAATCGCTGTCTGACGATGACGCAGACTTCTGGACGCCGCCGGTTTTTGTATTCGGCGGCGTCTTTCATTTTCAGACTGGCGGTTGTGGTGATTCTGCTGGGCGGAGGGGGATGGTGGCTGTTGGCGCACCCTGAGACGCCAGTGCCATCCCATTGGAATCCATTGCGTGATCTGAAAATCAGTGCGCCGGTGACGCCGGTAACAAAATGGCAACTGAACCGCGCATTGGCGCATGAGGCACAGTGCCGTGCTGCTTTGGCAGAGGCGGGTGTGCGATTTCATGCGATGGAGGATCTGATCGTCGATCAGAATTGTGGAATCTCCGGACGGGGGTTGCTGTCGCAGCTGATGACAGCCCAGATCGAACCAGTTGAAACACGTTGCGCCACAACCTTGCGATTGGCCATGTGGGAAACCCACGTTGTGCAACCCGCTGCGCGCGACCTGTTGGGGACCGAAATAACCCGACTGCGCCATATCGGCAGCTATAACTGTCGTCGCATGCGCACCGCGCAAGGAGAGAATAGCGGGTGGAGCAGTCACGCCCGCGCGGACTCGATCGACATTATTGGTATGGATACTGCGGACGGTCGGACGCTGACTCTATTGTCTGACTGGCAAGGTACAGAACCGGAATCCGCTTTTCTGCGCGAGGTCTGGCGCGGGGCTTGCGGGTGGTTTCGCGTCGTTCTTGGCCCTGATTTCAATCGTTTGCACGCGGACCATTTCCACCTGCAAGGTCCCGGTTGGGGGTACTGCCGTTAGACCCTTCGGCGATTAGCGTTCTGCCTGTGAATTTGGGGGGAGAAATCGCAAGTTTTTTTCCTTTTGGAAAATCCGTGGACGCGGCTACTCTTCCGGTCATCGGTGAGGATTGCCGGATTAATGGATTAAGGAGACTGGGATATGGGCAAGCGCGACGAGCTGATCGCCAAATACGCAGAAGATTTGAAAAGCAAATGTGGGATGGACCCCGATATGGATCTGTTGACCAAGGTCACCATCGGTTGTGGTCCGGCGATCTATGACGCAGATGCGGCAACAGTTGCAGCAAGCCAGGACTCCGAACTGGAAACAGTAAAGAACAATTTCCTGATCAAGAAGCTGGGTTTGTCCGATGGGCCCGAGTTGATGGAAGGTATCAACAAAGCCATGGAAACCTATGGCATGTCCGAGCGCAACAAATACCGCGCGGTGGTCTATTACATGCTGACCAAGCATTTTGGCAAAGAAGCTGTTTACGGCTGATTATTCAGAAAATTCATGCAACGCCCGTCTTTTTCGGCGGGCGTTTCGTATTTGACTTGTAGTTTAAATATTTGGTGTTTGAACCGCAGCCAGCGGTTAGGCTAAGTTCAAACTGTGACCAGGACGGTCAGAACCAGACATTTCCATACGCGTGTGGTGAGTAGGGAGCACGCGGGGGTAGGGAAGGTTCTGCATCGTCGGAACCTTCCCTCATTTATTGCCTTAGCTCATTGAGGATACGGTCTATGAAGGTCTCAAAATTTGTCGGCTGTCTGTCGGAGTTGCGGTTTGCGCCTCCACCTGCGCCAGCCAGATAAACTTCAATGCGTCCCGGGCGCGTTTTGCTGCCCGAACCTGTGAAGTCCCGCGCAACACCACCCAAAGCCTTTGCAGCGAGATTGGCGTTTTCGGCGTCAGCGGAGTGATAATACCGCACCTGAGTTTCTCTGATCCGATACCCCACGCGCGCCGTCGCGACCACGTTCGCTTGACTTTGATTCAAGAGCTCGAATGCCCGGTCGCTGGTGTCCTGTGAGACCCGTGCCGGAACGAACAAGGACACTTCAAGATTGATCGGAGGTTTAGAGGGTTGAAGTGGTTTTACTTCCGTATAGCTCGGCGTCGCTGACAGCGTGATCTCTTTGGGCAGCGGGTCGAAGACGGCTTGGGTCGGTTGCAAAGAAGTACGTTTTCTTAGCGGGCTGGATTCAGGGTTTTGCGGTGCAACTGGGATCGTAAATGATACCTGTGTCGCAAGTGCTGCAGGGTTTTCCGAAACAGGCTCAAGTGAGGCGGGAAGAAACACAGTTGGCGGCGTAATTGGCACCTCTGTCTCTTGCGCTGACGTTTGATCAGTATCTTCGCCAGGGGAAACCGGTTTGCTCTCAACAATCGGAGTCTGGGTTGCTTCCTCAAGACCGGGCGCAACCGGATCCTCAGGAATTTGCTCGGTCGATGCAGATGCAGGTAAAAGCGGTTCTTCCAGTGCAGGTTCGTCGACGGGATCACTTGATTGCACAACGGCGGTTTCGGATGTGGATTGCCGGGTCTCAAACACCTTTGCTCCGGCCCAGTGCAACAAAGCCCCACAAAACAGAGCCGCCACAATGATTGGGATCCGGCTTTTCGCAGGCGGTTTGCTGACTGGTTCATCCAAATGGAGTGAGCGCACCCGCTCGGACACGATATCGTCGATCTCAGCGTCATCTGCTGGCGGTAGAAGATCTGTTTCGGCTGGTTTCAAACGTGGTGGTTCACGCGCTTCAACATTGCCGTCAGCCAGCACATCTGCACGCTTTTTGCGCGCCTCTTTCAGGCGCGCTTCCCAGGTTTTTGTGTTCTTCGCAGCAACGGCGTCTTCGAGTATCCCACTGCCGCCTTTAACGTCAGACATGGGGTCATACTTTCAAGAAAGACCGAATTTTAGTCGAACACCACCAAGCGTCTGCGGTTGCCAAATAAACCGCAGTTGGCAAGCCCCCACCCGGCGAAGCCCAGAGAAACATAGCATTTTGTCGGGCGCTTGAGAAGTTTTACGCCAGACACAGGTTTACACGTCAATCAGGCTGCGTGTCGCCCAGTGCGCAAATCACCTTCCACTCGTCTTCCGTCACCGGCTGCACCGACAAGCGCGAGTTCTTGACCAGCACCATTTCGGCCAGACGTTCGTCCGCCTTGATCTGGTCCAGCGTCACCGGTTTGGCAAAGGACCGCACCGCCTTGATATCCACGCATTCCCATCGATCATCATCAGTGGTGCTATCTGGATGAGCTTCGGCGCAAACCTCGACGATGCCCACCACTGATTTGTCTTTCTGCGAGTGGTAAAAGAACCCGCGATCCCCAACGGCCATCTGCCGCATGAAATTGCGCGCCTGATAGTTTCGCACGCCATCCCATTCTTCGCCTGCGTCCCCTTTGGCGGTCTGCTGATCCCAGCTCCAGGTTGAAGGTTCGGACTTGAACAGCCAATACGCCATCAGCCGATCACTTTCTTCCATGGAATAAGTTCAACCGACTGAAACAATCCCGCCCTGGCGTAGGGGTCATTGTCAGCCCAGGCCTGCGCGGCGGCCGTGTCGGCGACGTCCAAAATGACCAGCGAACCGATCATAGCATCACCATCCAGCAAGGGGCCCGCCTGAGACACCACGCCCGTCTCTTCGATATACGCCAGATGGGCCGCGCGGTTGTCCAGCCTGGTTTGCAAAGCGTCAGGCTTGTCCTTGGCGATGAGAGCGATCAGCATTTATTCCTCCTTGAGGGGTCGACTGAGCAAGGTTTGAATGGCCTCAGGCACACTGTATG
Source organism: Ruegeria sp. BHSB064 (assembly GCF_059613205.1). Taxonomy (NCBI): domain Bacteria; kingdom Pseudomonadati; phylum Pseudomonadota; class Alphaproteobacteria; order Rhodobacterales; family Roseobacteraceae; genus Ruegeria; species Ruegeria sp. BHSB064. The sequence continues at coordinate 926 of NZ_JBXWSB010000014.1, read as the reverse complement.
CACCATGGCTCAGATCCGCCACCGTTGTGCTGATCGGCATGTCCAACCCTTCCTTTTTGGCGATGTCCGACATGGCGCGCGCTGTGGCGACACCTTCGACTGTCGTTTGGCTGTCAAAGCTTTGGTTTAGACCCAAACTCAGGCCAAAACGATAATTTCGGGACAAGTCGGACGAACATGTCAGAACAAGGTCGCCCAATCCCGACAAGCCCATCAGAGTGTCAGGACGCGCGCCTCGGGCGGTGGCGAATCGCTGCATTTCGACGAAGCCGCGGGTCAGTAATGCCGCGCGCGCACTGTCGCCCAATCCGGCCCCCATTGTCGCGCCGCATGCGATGGCCATAACGTTTTTGAGCGCACCGCCCAGCTCGGCCCCAACCGTGTCGGTCGTGCGATAAAGACGAAGATTTGTCGTTGTTAGTTCGGCTTGCAGCGTTTTGCCGATCTGGGCATCTGCACATGCCAGTGTCAGCGCAGTTGGCAGGCCGCGTGCGATGTCGTCAGCAAAGCTGGGACCTGTCAGCAACGCGACATTGGCCTCAGTTACGACGCTTTCAATCACTGCAATTGGCCCAAGACCCGAGGACAATTCGATCCCTTTACAGCAGGCAACCAGTGTTTTGCCCTGCAACAAGGGTGCATGATCCGTCAAAGTCTGTCGCAGTTTCTGCATAGGAACGGCCAACAAAAGCGTATCTGCTTCGCAAGCTTTTTCGATATCTGCTGTTGCGGTGATGTTTGATGGCAATGCGACACCGGGCAGGCGGGCCTCGTTTCTTCGTGCCTCTTGCATTTGTCGCGCCTGATCCGCGTTCCGCGCCCAAAGCGAAACCTGCCCATTGCTCGCCAATGAGATCGCCAGCGCGGTTCCAAATGCACCAGAGCCCAGGACAGAAACGCTCATGCCTTGGCCCCTTTCTTGCCAC